>NZ_JAQYZY010000056.1:14334-24677 GCF_028640825.1 Pseudomonas sp. LA5 | reverse complement strand
TTGTCCGGGGCGCGCAGCCGCGACTGGCAAAAGTGACTCGCCTGAGGGGGCGAAACAAAATCCATCCGAGCACTCGATAAGCAAATAGGGCACTGATAAACCAAGGCATCACGGCAAACTCCGCGTTGGGCTTCGCTGCGCTCAACCCAACCTACGGACCCGCCTGCCAAGCCTCAAGCCAGGTGCTGCAACCGCTCCACCAGCTGCGCATGCAGCTGCGGATCGCCGCAGGCGAGGATGGCGCCACCCTGTTGGGCATCGCCGCCATCCCAGGCGGTCATGCGGCCGCCGGCGCCTTCGATGATGGGGATCAGCGCCTGGACGTCGTAGGGCTGCAGGCCCGCTTCGATGATGACGTCGACGAAACCCGAGGCGAGCATGCAGTAGGCGTAGCAGTCGCCGCCGAAGCGGGCCAGCTGCACCTCGGCGGCCACGGCGTCGAAGGCGGCCAGGCGCTCGGGGGTGTCGAAGATGTCGCGGCTGGTGCACATCAGCCGGGCCTGGGCCAGGTTGGCGCAGGCGCGAGTGCGCAGGGCCGCGCCATTGCGCCAGGCGCCGGCGGGGGTGCCCAGGTAGCGCTCGCCGGTGAAGGGCTGGTTCATCACCCCGATCACCGGACGGTTGCCGTCGTTGAGCGCCACCAGGGTGCCCCACAGCGGCAGGCCGGTGATGAAGGCGCGGGTGCCGTCGATGGGATCGAGTACCCAGCTCAGGGGGCTGCTGCCGGCGACGTTCTCTTCTTCCTCGCCGAGGATGCCGTGATCCGGATGCTCGGCCTGGATGAGTTCGCGCATGGCCCGTTCGGCGGCCTTGTCGGCGATGGTCACCGGGTCGTAGCGGCGACCGGCGATGGCCGCGTCGCCCTTGTCGTCCACCGCCAGCTGGGCGCGGAAGTAGGGCTGGATGGCCACGGCGGCGGCGTCGGCCAGGCGCTCGGCGAAGCGTTCGTAGTAGGAAATCTCGGCAGCGGTCAGGCTCATGCTCATTTCACCAGGCGGGCGTCGAGGCTGTTCTGCGCCAGGCGCCGGGCCTGCTCCTGGGTCATGCCCAGGCCTTCGTGCAGGGCCATGAAGTTCTCGGTGACGTAGCCGCCGAAGTAGGCCGGGTCGTCCGAGTTGACGGTGACCTTGAGGCCGCGGTCGAGCATCTTGAGGATGGTGTGCTGGCTCATGTCGTCGAACACGCAGAGCTTGGTGTTGGACAGCGGGCAGACGGTGAGCGGGATCTGCTGGTCGACCAGGCGGGCCATCAGCCGCTCGTCCTCGAAGGCGCGCACGCCGTGGTCGATCCGCACCACGCCGAGCTGGTCGAGGGCTTCCCAGATGTACTCCGGCGGACCTTCCTCGCCGGCGTGGGCGACGGCCGGAAAGCCTTCGGCACGGGCACGGGCGAAGACACGCTTGAACTTGCTCGGCGGATGGCCCTTTTCCGAGCTGTCCAGGCCAACGGCGACGAAGTGGTCGCGGAACGGCAGTGCCTGGTCCAGGGTGGCCTGGGCGGCGTCTTCGGAAAGGTGGCGCAGAAAGCTCAGGATCAGCCCGCTGGTCACGCCCAGCTGCCGCTCGCCGTCGCTCAGCGCCTGGGTGATGCCGCGCACCACCACCTCGAAGGGAACGCCACGATCGGTGTGGGTCTGGGGATCGAAGAAGGGCTCGGTGTGGATGACGTTCTGCTCCTTGCACTTGAGCAGATAGGCCCAGGTCAGGTCGTAGAAGTCCTGCTCGGTGCGCAGCACGTCGGCACCGGCGTAGTAGAGGTCGAGGAATTCCTGCAGGTTGCCGAAGTTGTAGGCGGCGCGCAGGGCTTCGACATCGCCCCAGGGCAGGGCGACGCCATGGCGCTCGGCCAGTTTGAACAGCAGTTCGGGCTCCAGGGTGCCTTCCAGGTGCAGGTGCAGTTCGGCCTTGGGCAGGGCGTTGAGCCAGTCGTACATGGGAGCCTCGGGATAGCTTGAATCGGAAAAAGATGGACGATTGTCGCACGCTTTGCCGGGTTTTCCGCAGGCATCCGGGTTCCCGCTGACCGATGTACGGTGGCTTCGTCGGTTAGAAATTCCCAGCATTCCACGCTTTGGGCCAGCAAAGGGCCATAACACCTGCATTGGGTCCGGATCTGACTACAATCGGGACGCATGGCTCCAAACACCAGGCGTGAGGTATCCGTGCAGACCGTTCAGGATTACGTTGGCGGCAAGAACAACAATCTCAATCTGATTCGCATGATCGCGGCGCTCGCCGTGGTCTTCAGCCACAGTTTCGCCATCTCCAGTGGCACCGCCACGGCGGAACCCGGGCGCGAGAGCCTGGGCATGACCCTCGGCGATATCGCGGTCGACATCTTCTTCATCACCAGCGGTTTCCTGGTCACCAAGAGTCTGCTCAGCCGCGCCGACATCATCGACTTCGTCTGGGGCCGTGCCCTGCGCGTGGTGCCAGGCTTGCTGGTGATGCTGATGCTGACGGTGCTCGGCCTCGGCGCCTGGCTGACCCGGGCACCGCTGCAGGATTATCTGAGCGATCCCCAGACCTGGTTCTATCTGCTGAAGAACACCGGGTTGATCGCCGGTGCCGAATTCGACCTGCCCGGGCTGTTCGAGGGTAATCCGCTACAGACCATCGTCAACGGCTCGCTGTGGACGCTGCCTTTCGAGGTGGGCATGTACGGCGCCCTGGCGCTGCTGTGGCTGGCCGTGCTCTGGCTGCGCCTGGACAGCCGGCACTTCCAGCGCGCCATCCTGCTGTTCGCCGCCGGTGCCGTGCTGTTCAAGCTGTTCGCCTATTACTTCTTCGCCAGCGAATCGCACCTGCTGCGGCTGTTCCAGATGTTCTTTCTGGGGGGCGCCTTCTATGTGCTGCGCGGCTACATTCCGCTGTCACGCGCGCTGTTCGCTGCCGCCGTGGCACTGCTGGCGGTGGCCACCCCCGACCGTGACAGCTTCTTCCTGGTCTACAACCTGACGCTGGGCTACGTGCTGCTCTACCTCGCCTTCGTTCCGGGCGGGCGCATCCGCGCCTTCAACGAGGTGGGCGACTATTCCTACGGGCTCTACATCTATTCCTTCCCGGTGCAGCAGACCCTGGCGGTGGTGATCCCCGGCATCGAGGCCTGGACCATGGTGCTGCTCTCGATCGGCATCACCCTGCCGTTGGCGGTGGTCTCCTGGTTCCTGGTGGAGCGCCATGCCCTGGGCTATCGCCAGGCCTGCGCCTCGGGTACCAAGGCGGTGTGGAAGCGCCTGGCGCCGCGTGGATCGGAAGCGAACTAGGGGCACCTGAGCGAAGGTTGGGCAAGGAAAGGTCAGCGCAGTGAGAGGCCCGGGCTCATGCCTACGTCTCCGAGAGGCAAATGAGCCCGGCTGCCTAGGGCAGAAGGTCAGGCCGGTGAACGCGCCGGTTTCAATCCAGCCATGCCTGGCGGCAGACACCGCCTGATGCCCCTCAGCGTTCGTTGACCCAGACCCGCATCTCGCCTTCGCCACGATTGGCCCAGGCGTAGTAGGGAATGAAAGTGAGTCGCTGCGGACTTGCCTGAGTCGGGGCCGGATCCTGGCGGTAGAGTGACTGGTCGGGGCTGCCTGCTCCGTTCCAGCGCAATCCGTCGGTCTCCAGCTGCACGACCTGCGTCAGCGGCGCACGGCCCTGGATCTCATGGAAGTGCGCCGTTGGTGGCAGTGACAGGTTGTGCAGATCGACGCCGTTGTCCGCCTGCTCCAGGCAATAAACCAGCGGCCCGCGCTGCAGGGCCACCTTGCCGGCCAGCTGGCGTACCCGAGGGTGGGTGCGCAGGCGTTGGGTCGGCATGGGCAGGTCCAGCTCAACCCGGTCGCCGGCCTGCCACTTGCGGCGCAGGAGGCAATAGCCGTCGCGCGCTAGGGGCGCAACCTCGACCGCCTCGTCGTTGATCCGTACCCCGGGCGCCGGGCACCATTCTGGCAACCGCAGGGCCAGGGTAAAAGTGCCGCTCTGGGCCTCCCCGCTCAACTCGAAATCGATGCGGCCCTGCCAGGGGTAGGCGCTGCGCTGGCGCAGGTGCCAGCGCTGGCCGGCGACGGTGCAGTCGAGGTCGCTGCCTACGTAGAGGTGTACATACAGGCAGTCCTCGCGTTGCAGATATATATAGTCCTCCAGCGAGCCCAGCAGGCGGGCGATGTTCGGCGGACAGCAGGCACAACCGAACCAGCGCTGGCGCACGGCGTGAACGTGGTCGTAACGGTGGCTGCCGCCTAAGGTCGCGGGGTCTACCTCCAGAGGATTAACGTAGAAGAAGTGCCGGCCGTCCAGTGCCATGCCGGCCAGCACGGTGTTGTACAGGGCCCGCTCCAGAACGTCGGCATAGCGGCCTTCCGGGCTGAGCTCGAGTAGGCGCCGGGCGAACATCACCAAGGCCACTGAGGCGCAGGTTTCGGCGTAGGCGGTATCGCTCGGCAGGTCGAAGTCGCAGGTCAGGGATTCGCCATGGCTCTGGGCGCCCACTCCGCCGGTGACATAGAGCTGGCGCTGGGTCAGGTTGTCCCAGATGCGCTGGCAGGCAGCGGCCTGTTCGGCGTCGCCGGTGAGCCGGGCGAGGTGGGCGACCCCGGTGTAGAGATAGAGCAGGCGGACCGCATGGCCGACCGCCTTGTCCTGCTTGAGGATGGGGGCGTGGGCCTGGCTGTAGGCCTTGTCCTTGATCATCCAGGCCGGGCCGTGGCTGGGCCAATGGAAGGTGCGGCCACGGCGCTCGTACTCGGCGTCGTAGTAGTGCGGCTGCTGGCCGCGCTGCTCGACGAAGTAGCGACCCAGGGCCAGGTAGCGTGGCTCATCGGTGGCCTCGTACAGACGCATCAGCGCCAGCTCGATCTCCGGGTGTCCCGGATAGCCGCGCAACTGCTCCGGGCCAGGGCCGAACACCTGGTCGATGTGGTCGGTCAGGCGCCGGGCGATGTCCAGCAGGGCGGTCTTGCCGGTGGCCTGGTAGTAGGCCACGGCGGCTTCGATCAGGTGGCCGGCGCAGTACAGCTCGTGGCATTCGGCGAGGTTGGTCCAACGTGCGGCGGGGGCCTTCACGGTGAAGTAGGTGTTGAGGTAACCGTCCGGCTGCTGGGCGGCGCCGATAAGGGCGATCACCTCGTCCGCGGTGGCTTCCAGCGCCAGATCAGGAGCTTGAGCGAGCTGGTAGGCCACCGCTTCCAGCCATTTGGTCACGTCGCTGTCCTGGAACACCATGCCGTGGTGTTCGCCCTGGCGCTGTCCTGCGGCAATGCGGAAGTTGTCGATGGCGTGGCTGGGCTCGGCGGCGTCGACACGGTCGTTCAACGCCTCCCACTGGTAGGGGATGACCACTTCGCGGATCAGTTGCCGATAGGCGTTCCAGAAAGGGTCGTCGAGCCGGACGCGCGGGGTGTCGTGAAGGGTAGTGGTCATGAAATCCTCCAGAAGATCAGCAGGCGGCCTGCAGGTCGTCGGCCAGGCGTTGCATGAAAGGGCGATTCAGCTTGCAGAACACCAGTACGCCCGCCAGCGCCAGGTGCAGCAGGGCGGGGACCAGGGTCTGCAGCAGGGTGATGGCGGCCAGCGAGGCCGGGGTCTGGGCGCCCTGACCGGGATGGTAGGCCACCAGGGTGAAGAGGACGCTGATGATCAGGGCGCTCGAGGCCCAGGCCAGCTTGATGCAGAACAGGTTGGCGGCGAAGTTTAGCCCTGAGGAGCGCACCCCGGTCTTCCAGCGACCGTAGTCGTCGGCGAAGGCCATGAAGGAGAAGTGCAGCGGCAGCGTCATGCCCTGCACCAAGCACGTGGCGAAGATCAGGCCGAGCCAGAGCTGGGCGTGCTCGGTGCCGGTGGGCACCAGGTACAGTCCCAGGCTCCAGACCGCCAACAACAGGTTGACGCCCAGGTACAGCCGGAGCGGATCGACCCGGCGCGACAGGGGCGGAACCAGCAGGGCGCCACCGGTGGTGGCCAAGGCCACCATGGCGAAGAACAGCGAGGTGTAGGCCGTACTGCCGTGTAGTACGTAGGTGATGAAGTACAGGTAGCCGCCGCCGCGTACGTTGAACACGTTGATCAGTAGGAAGGACAGCACCAGCATCAGCAGCAACTGGTCGTTGCGCTTCATCGCAGCGAGGTGCTGGCGCAGCCTGAAGTGACCTAGGGTTGCCAGGGGTACGCGCTCACGTACGCTGAAAAAGCACCAGAGGAACATGGCCACCGCCACGGTGCAAAGCAGGGTGACGCCCCAGCGATAGCCTCGTACTGGGTCGCCGTGGCCGAACGCGACGACCATCCAGGGCAGACCTACCGAGACCAGCAACCCGGCGAGGCCGCAGAGCATGAAGCGCCAGGTCTGGCAGGACACCACCTCCTGCTGGCGAGTGGTCATGGCGTTGATCAGGGCGCAGTAGGGCACGTTGATGGCGCTGTAGCTCAGCGACAGCGCCAGGTAGGTGACGAAGGCATAGACCAGCTTGGCGGTGGGATCGAGGTCCGGGGTGCTGAAGGTCAGAATGCCGGCCAACCCAATGGGCAGAGCGGCCCACAGTTGCCAGGGGCGGAAGCGACCGAAGCGGCTGTTGGTGCGGTCGGCCAGGGTGCCCATCAGCGGATCGGCGAGGGCATCCACGACCCGGAGCACCAGGAACAGGGTGCCGACCACGGCTGGGGTGAGGCCGAAGATGTCGGTGTAGAAGAAGGTAAGAAAGTTGGCGATGAGGCAGGTGATGATGGTGCCCCCGGCATCGCCAAGGCCATAGCCGAATTTTTCCGTCCGAGACAATTCCGCCGCAGACGAGGCAGGCGCGAGGGGTGCGGAGGTAAGGACCGAGGTGGTCATGCGAGCTTCTCCCTTTCTTGTCATTATTGGAGTGCGACCGTCGAATTGGACGGTCTGAGCCTGTTCCTGCCGCCTTTGGAGCGGTTGGCCTGGACGCTAGGTTGGCATCCGTGGGCGGCGGCCGACAAGAGAGCCGAGACGTATAAAAACGGGACGATTCCGACTTATCGTGCCAAGCTGGATGGATCGACGAATGCCAAGGGTGCGGTCATGCTGCAACTGATTTTCGCCAGCCCGTTGCAGGTACAGAACGGCGGCCACTTCATCTCCCGCGGGGTGGGACGCCATCCACGGCGAATCCTCGATTCCTATGAGCTGATCTACGTCGACCGCGGCATCCTTAGGCTCCGCGAGGAGGACGAGGAATTCGTCCTGGGCGCCGGCGAAGCCCTGTTGCTGCAGCCGGGGCGCTTGCACGAAGGCCTAGGCGATTTCGATCCCGACCTGAGTTTTTACTGGCTGCATTTCGAATTAGCCGCTGCGCCCGCCGCGGGAGAGGCCCTGGCGATACCCCAGCGTTCCCAGGTGCAGGTGCCGGAGCGCTTCGTCGCCCTGCTGCGGCTGTTTCTTGCCGAACAGGAAGATGGCGCCCCACCGGCGGCCCTGGAACTGCTGCTGCTGGCGCTGCTGGAGCGCCTGGCGCGCAGTCCGCTGGCCAGCGCCGCCCAGGGGGCCGGGGTGGCCCTGGCTTATCGTGCCCGCCAGTTGATCGGCACGCGCTTCGGCGAAGCCCTTGGCGCCGCAACGCTGGCCAGTGCTTTGCGCTGCAATCCCGACTACCTGGGCCGGGTGTTCCGCCAGACCTTCGGCATTACCCTGACCGAAGCCATCCATCGCCAGCGTATTACCGCGGCTGAGCGCCTGCTCCTCAATGCCGAGTTGCCACTGGCGCGCATCGCCGAGCGCTGCGGCTTCGGCGATAGTGCCTATTTCCGCCGACTGTTCCGTCGCCAGCGCGGCATGACACCGGCCGCCTACCGCCGGCTGTACTGCAAGGAGCACATCAACTCGGCATGAGCGCGGCGGCGGCTTCGAGCATAGCGGGCCGCCTACGGCGGGGTTGCAGAGGTACTGACTCGGCTTGCGAGCGTTTTGCCGTCTATGGCGGTCGTAACAAGGCATTGCTCAACCAAGGACGCCCCTTTCCATGCTTGCCGCCCTCAAAGACGAAACCCTGCTGCTGGTCGCCATCGGCGCCACGGTGCTGGCCTATGTGTTCGAACACGCCCTACTCGGCGGTGGCCAGACCCTGGCGCTGATCGCGGCTGGCGGTCTGATCGCCGCCATCATCTGCGCGGCCATGCGCGTGGCCCACCACGCCGAACTGCTGGCGGAAAAGGTCGGCGATCCCTATGGCACCATGATCCTGACGCTCTCCGCCGTGCTGGTGGAGGTGATCATCCTGGCGATCATGATGAGCCACGACCATTCGCCGACCCTGGCCCGCGACACCATCTATGCCGCGGTGATGCTGGACATGAACGGCATCATCGGCCTGGCCGCCCTGCTCGGTGGCCTCAAGCATGGCGAACAGCCCTACAACGACGATTCCAGCCGCAGCTACGGGGTGATGATCATCACCGCGGTGAGCATCTCCATGCTGGTGCCGGAATTCATCCCTTCGGCCCAGTGGCACGTCTATTCCTTCTTCACCATCGGCGCCATGGCGCTGCTCTATACCCTGTTCCTGCGCATGCAGACCGGCCCGCACAGCTATTTCTTCAGCTACAACTACCCGGACAAGAAGCGCAAGCGTCCGGCGGTCGAGGGCGAAGCCGCCACCGCTGGCCATGGCGAAAGCAGCGCCACCCTGTCCATCGCCATGCTGATCGTCGGCATCGTCGCCACCGGGGCCCTGGCCGAGGTGATGTCCAAGTCGCTGGATACCGGCCTGGAAGGCCTGGCGGTGCCAGCGCTGGTCCCCGCGCTGGTGGTGGCGGTGATCTCCGCCAGCCCCGAGATCCTCACCGCGCTGCGCGCGGCCATGGCCAATCGCATGCAGTCGGTGATCAACATCGCCTTGGGCGCCAGCCTGTCCACGGTGATCCTCACTGTGCCGGTGGTGGAAGCCATCGCCCTGTACAATGGCCAGCCGATCCAGATGGCCATGACCCCGGTGCAGACGGTGATGATGGCCGTGACCCTGATCGTCGCCGCCATCAACCTCAACGACGGCGAGACCAACGCCATCGAGGGCATGACCCACTTCGTGCTGTTCGGCACCTTCATCATGCTGACCATTCTCGGTCTCTAGGGACGCACCATGATCGACAGCGAGGTCATCAGCAACTACGGTTACGGCGCCGCTGTCCTGGGCGCCTTGATCGAGGGCGATGGCGTGGCCATCCTGGCCGGCATCGCCGCCCGCCACGGCTACCTGCTGTATCCGCTCACGGCCGTCTGTGTGGCCCTGGGCGGCTTCATCGGTGACCAGACGCTGTTCTTTCTCGGGCGGCGCTACGGCGACCGCATCCTGGGGCGCTTCAAGCGTCAGCAGGCGCGCATCGATTGGTTGCGCAGCCGCATCCATCGCCACGAGGCGCTGTGGATCATCGGTATCCGCTTCGCCTACGGCTTCCGCCTGATCGGCCCGCTGCTAATCGGCGCCAGCGGCGTACGCCCGCGGCGCTTCCTGTTCTTCAACATCATCGGCGCGCTGCTCTGGGGCTTTTTCATGACCGGCATCGGTTATGCGGTGGGCGAGATCCTGCGGGACTTCTTCGCCGAGCATCATGTGTCGAAGCGGTGGTTCTTTGCGGCGGCGATCTGCGTGGCGGTGCTGTTCATCAGCCCCCGCGCCATCCTGCGGCGGCGGGAGAGGGTGTAAGGTAGGGTGGCGTAGGTTGGGTTGGGCGCAAGCGAAGCCCAACGTTGCGGACTTGGATCTTGGATGCTTCGGCTAGTTGTTGAGTTTCGCTTGTAGCCCCTGTTTCGCCTAGCCGGCGACTTACTTTTCTTTGCTTGCGGATCGCCGCCCGGTGCAAAGAAAAGTAAGCAAAAGAAAGCACACCCCACGTTTCGGCCCTGCGCTACGCTCCGGGTCCCCTCGCTCCGGCGCCGCTCCGGGGGCACGGCACGAAGGGGCCTCCTGCCGCTCGCGCCTTGCTCGGCGTCCTGCCTCGCAACCCCCTCCGCAACGCCTGCACTCGGCCTCACTGACGGGGACGGGGCGCAAGCCTGAAGCTTGGGCGTTCACAAGATCTGTAACGTGTAAAACCGCAGAGCGTTTTCCACTGGCAGCCTTTAACTGCCGAACCAATTGTCTTTATCGCGGCCATGGGCCGCTCCTACAGTAGCCGGATATCCCGTAGGAGCGGCCCATGGCCGCGATTCCAGTAGAGTCAAGGCGTAGCGTGGAAAACCGCGCAGCGTTTTCCACTGATGTGCTTGACCGCGAAAAGTGGACAAGGCTTCGCCGTTGTCCACGCTACAGGTCCTTCCACCAATACTTTCAGGCTGGCGAATCGCCCCGTTCAGCAGGGTGAACGCCAGTGTCGTGGAGTGGGTCGAGCCGCATGGATGCGGCGAGAGGC
>NZ_JAQYZY010000056.1:0-14284 GCF_028640825.1 Pseudomonas sp. LA5 | reverse complement strand
TTACTTTTGTCGCGACTGACAAAAGTGACTCGCCCGGGTGGGCGAAACAAAAACCTTCAAAACACTCGATAACGAGCTGGGGCGCAGACGAGTACACAGGAGTGTTGGGTTTCTCTCCGCTCAACCCAACCTACCGCCAACCCCTTCTCCAACGAAAAAGGCGCCCTGAGGCGCCTTTTTCAAACCAAACCGACCGCGAATCAGACCTTGACGATCCAACCCTCCGGGGCCGGCTTGTCGCCGGTCTGGATGCCGGTCAGTTCTTCGTACAGCTTGCGCGTCACCGGGCCAACGTCGGTCAGGCTGTGGAAGACGTGCAGCTTCTCACCGTACTGGATGCCGCCGATGGGGGTGATGACCGCCGCCGTGCCGCAGGCGCCGGCTTCGACGAACTGGTCGAGCTGGTCGATATGGACATCGCCCTCGACCACTTCCAGGTTCAGCCGCTCGCGCGCCAGGTCCATCAGCGACATGCGGGTCACGCCCGGCAGCACCGATTCGGAGCGCGGGGTGACGAACTTGCCGTCGCCGGTGATGGCGAAGAAGTTGGCCGAACCGACTTCCTCGATCTTGCTGTGGGTCAGGGGGTCCAGGTAGATGCAGTCGGCGAAGCCTTCGGCCTTGGCCTGGGCGCCGGGCATCAGGCTGGCGGCGTAGTTGCCGCCGACCTTGGCGGCGCCGGTGCCCTGGGGCGCGGCGCGGTCGTAGCCGGAGATCACGAAGTTGTGCGGGGTCATGCCGCCCTTGAAGTAGGCACCGACCGGGATGCCGAACACCACGAAGTGGAACTCGGGGGCGGTACGCACGCCGATGTTGTCACCCACGCCGATGACGAAGGGACGCAGATAGAAGGCGCCGCCGGTACCGTGGGGCGGAATCCAGGCCTCGTTGGCCTTGACCACCTGCTGGCAGGCGTCGATGAACATCTCGGTGGGGACCGGCGGCATCAGCAGGCGGGCGCAGCTCCTGTGCATGCGCGCGGCGTTGCGATCGGGACGGAACAGGTTGATGGAGCCGTCCTGGCAGCGATAGGCCTTGAGGCCTTCGAAGCACTGCTGGCCGTAGTGGATGGCCGTGGAGCCTTCGCTGATATGCAGCTGGTTGTCGCGAGTTAGCTCGCCGGGTCCCCAGCTGCCGTTGCGATAGGTGGCGATATAGCGGAAGTCGGTCTTGATGTAGTCGAAACCGAGGGTCTTCCAATCGATGTCCGCAGCGCTCATAGATCCTCGCAGTGCTCTCCGGCGGCTTGGCCGGTCGTTTCGTGGTCGGGCCGTACGCCTCGCCGGCGACGGTTCAAGGGGGTGGACGAGGCAGGCTCGTCGCTAGGTTCTGTATGAAAAGTCGCCGAGCGAAGGTCAGGCAAGACAAAAATCGGCGAGGAAGCGGAGTTTACGAGGGGTAAATGAGCATTCCGAGCTGATTTTTTACGCAGCATCACCGAGCGCAGGCACCTTTCGTACAGAGCCTAGACTGTGAAAGATACCGCTTATCCGGACCGCTGGGGGCACCTTTCAGCCAATCGGGTCTCCAAAGTCTGAAGCTGGCCCTTTGCCGCCTCGGCCTGCTGCCTCAGGCTGGAGGATGGGGTCATCACCAGGAGCTCGTTTTGAAAACAATGATGGCGTTGCTGGGTGCCTTGACCCTGCCAACGCTCACGGCGCAGGCCGCCGGTATCTTCACCGATGGATTCGACGCGGCCCTCAATCGCCGGGTCATCGAATGGCGGGGCGCGCCCTCGCCGGAAGGCATCGTCTTCAGCGTGATCGCCAGTCAGTTCAAGACCAGTGCCGGCAACGCCACCACCGATTTCCGCACCCAGCTCTCCACCTTCGGCGACAAGGTGCGCTTCAATGGCTGCAGCGCCAGTCGCTGGGAGATGAACGGCCAGATCTACCTGCCGCTCAAGGGCCAGTACCGCATGGCCGGGCTGGACGAGCGCTACGGTGAATATTTCGTCGCCCAACCCACCCGCCAGGATCTGGAGTGGGTGGCCATGAACACCCGCGTTCACTATCGCCTCTGCCGCCTGCGCGAAACCCTGACCGCCGAGGACCTGCAGGGCCTGCGCTGGGTGTTGCAGGCGGCGGAGGCGAACTGATTGCAACTATCCCATGGTGACTTGCTATTCTGCGCTATCTCATAGCTGCGGTGCCTGAGCAAGGCAGAGCGGAGCCCTTTCCTACTGGCAAGAAAAAATCATGATTACAGCCGTTCGCTTGGAAAATTTCGGCCCTTTGCCTGAACTGAATTGGGTTGGGCTAGGGCGCGTGAATTTGATCATGGGCGCCAATGGCAGTGGCAAGACTTTCCTGCTCAAAGCGCTATACAGTGCCTTGCGAACCTTGGAGATGCATGGCCGTGGGCAAGAGCCTCGAGCGTTGAACGAGATTCTGGCCGAAAAACTGTACTGGACCTTCCAGCAGGACAAGATCGGCGATCTGGTGCGCAAGGGCGCTGATACGCCACTGTCCTTGCAGATCACAATGAATGACGAGCGTTTCGCCTATCGCTTCGGCCGCGATACCACTCGTAGCATCTCTGGGTTGGAGAGTTCGGTTTCGCCTCGCAACAGCAACTCCATTTTTCTGCCGCCCAAGGAAGTCCTGAGCTTGCAACAGGTTATTCTTAAAAGCCGGGTGCAAGATCAGGAATTTGGCTTTGACGATACCTATTTCGACTTGGCTCAGGCGCTTAGCACCTCTACCAGCCGAGGAAAGAATTTCGAGGCCTTTGCCTCGTCTCGCAAAAATCTAGGCAAGCTGCTAGGTGGTAAGATATCCCAGAATCCCAAGACGCAGAGCTGGATGTTCAGTAACAATCGCAAGCAGAAATTTGAAATCGGCGTGACGGCCGAAGGTATAAAGAAACTTGGGATTCTCGACACCTTGCTGGGTAATCGTTACCTGTCGGATGAGTCGGTAATTTTCATTGACGAACCGGAGTCGGCGCTGCATCCCAAAGCCATCGAGCAGTTCATGGAAATCATCCTGCTGTTGGCGAAAGGCGGTATGCAGTTCTTCATCGCCACTCATTCCTATTTCGTCATCAAAAAACTCTATCTGCTAGCTCAGCAGCAGCAGAGATCTATCCCGGTAATTTCTCAAGACGCCAATGGCTGGCAGAGCAGTGATTTGCATGAAGGTATGCTGGATAACCCCATTATCGATGAGTCCATAAATCTCTACCGGCAGGAAGTGGAGTTGGCGTTGAAATGATGACGGTCAGTGAATCCGGCTTGATCTTTGGCCCCTTTCCCGATGACGATTGTTTTCTGATCGAACAGTCAGAGTTGTATCAACGTATCCAGCACGGCGTCGCTATTTGCGAATTCGCATTGATACGGCAGCGGCAGGACAGCACCAGGGTATGGTTGGTCGAGGCCAAGAGCTCTTCGCCACGGCCAGACAATGGCGTCCGTTTCAACGAGTACATCGATGAGATCAAGCAGAAACTGAGCAATGCCTTGGTACTGCTACTGGCTGCCCTCCTGGATCGCCATACTCAAGGACGCAGCGCACTGCCGCTTGCTTTCCAGAACCTAACGCACCGTGAAGAGTTTCGTCTGATCCTGGTGATCAACGGCCACTCGGATGCCTGGCTGGTGCCAGTGCAGGAGGCCTTGCAAGTCGCCTTGAGACCTCTAGTGCGAACCTTTGGCTTACCCGGTTCAGCAGTAATCGTGCTCAATGAGCAGACTGCTCGTCTACACGGACTGGTCGCCGAGTAGCTACCATTCATTGGGAGGCTGCCTATTCGTACTGGGTTCGGTCGCCTGACGTTAGTCAGGCCGAGGCTTGTGGAACCTAGCCCGCCAGGGCCTGCAGCCCGCTCCAGGTAGCCGGCGCCTCGTCACCCAGGGCCTGCACCAGGGCGGCCTTGAGTCGGCAATCGGGCAGGGCGCGATGGGTTTCCTGCACGGCGATGCCTTGCTGGCGGGCGGCCATGGCCAGGGACTTGCGGCGCCAGCCGTCCTGGCTGCGGCTGTCCAGACTCGGCTCCTGCCAGAAGTGCGCATAGAGCTGCATCAGGCAGTGCAGACGGGTGCCATCCACCAGTTGTACCGGCGGCGTCTCGCGCTCCAGTTCCGGCGGCAGGGCCTGACCGTGGCGGCGGGCATTGTGGGCCAGCAGGCGATAGTCGAAGGCCATGCCATAGGCCAGCACGGTGCGGCCCTGCAGCAGGGGCCAGAGGGTGGCGAACACCTCGGGAAAGCGTGGCGCCTGGGCCAGGTGGGCATCGGTCAGACCGTGGATCAGGGTCGCCTCGCGCGGTACGGCGATGCTCGGGCGGACCAGGGTATCGAGCAGCACCCGACCGCTGAGGGTCATGACCGCCACCTCGATCAGCTGGGCATCCTCGCCCAGCCCGGTCGCCTCGGTATCCAGCACCAGGACGTCCTGCTCCAGCCAGCGGCGCGCCTGCTCGCGCACCCATGCTTGCTGGGCGTTGTAGCGGGGTGAGACAGCGCTGGAGAAAGACGACGACAACGGATTCATACACGGCCTGACAGCTATAACCAAGGGTGCGCCCAAAAGTCGACAAGTCGGCTCTACGACGGGTGTGGGCATTCGATGCAAGATCATCGCCACAGGACACAGGCCGTTCGGCGGGGGCGACGAGCGGACCATCTGGCACGTCGAGGTCGCCGGTATCGGCTGGCCTTGCGAGAATGGACCCTTCATCCATGTCGAGGAGTGCCATTGCTTTGGCCGCCGTCCAGGGTTTCTTGCTGACACGCCTCTGGCGCGAGACTTCCACCGGGATGGAGCTGGTGTTCTGGTTCGCCACCGACAGCGGTCCGCACCAGCTGCGGGTGCCGGGGCAGCAGGCGGTGGCCTTCGCCCCGGCCGCGCGACGGGCGGACATCGAGCGCCTGCTGCCGGCCGGGGTGGAGATCCGCGAGCTGGCGCTGCAGGACTTCCAGCGGCGCCCCGTCCTGGGGCTCTATGCGCCGCGCTATCGCACCCTGCGCGAACTGGAGCAGCGCCTCCCCGCCGCCGGCATCGAGGTCTACGAGACGGACATCGCCCCGGCGGATCGCTTTCTCATGGAACGCTTCATCACCGCGCCGGTGACGCTACCCACCGCCGACGGCGCGCCCTTGCGGCCGGATCCCGACTATCGCCCCACGCTGCGGACCCTGTCGCTGGACATCGAGACCAGCGAGCGCGGCGAGCTCTACAGCATCGGCCTGCACGGCTGCGGCCAGCGTCAGGTGTACATGCTTGGCCCCCCCACCGGCGAAGACGCCGCGGTGGACTTCGACCTGGAATACGTCGCCGACCGCGCCACTCTGCTCGAACGCCTCAACGCCTGGATGGCGCGCCATGATCCTGACGTCATCATCGGCTGGAGCGTGCTGCAGTTCGACATCCGCGTGCTCCACGAGCACGCGCGCAAGCTGGGTGTGCCGCTGCACCTGGGCCGGGGCGCCGCCGAGGACGATCGCTACGAACCCGGCGGCCAGGGCCGTCCCTTCCACGCCCTGCTGGCCGGACGGCCGATCATCGACGGGGTGGAGGCGCTCAAGTCGGCGACCTGGGTGTTTCCCTCCTATAGCCTGGAGAATGTCAGCCGCAGCCTGCTGGGCGAGGGCAAGGCCATCGACAATCCCCACGACCGCATGGCCTCCATCAACCGCATGTTCGCCGGCGAGAAGAGCGCCCTGGCGCGCTACAACCTGGTGGATTGCGAACTGGTCACACGGATCTTCGCCAAGACCGGGCTGCTGCGCTTCCTGCTGGAGCGCGCCAGTGTCACCGGTCTGCCGCTGGAGCGTCATGGCGCCTCCATCGCCGCCTTCTACCACCTCTATCTGCCGCTGATGCACCGCCAGGGTTTCGTCGCGCCCAGTCTCGGCGCCCAGCCGCCCGAGGCCAGCCCCGGCGGCTTCGTCATGGATTCCCGGCCCGGGCTCTACGACTCGGTGCTGGTGCTGGACTACAAAAGCCTCTATCCCTCGCTGATCCGCACCTTTCTCATCGATCCGGTGGGCCTGGTGGAGGGCCTGGCGCTGCCCGAGGACGAGACGGTACCGGGCTTTCGCGGCGCGCGCTTCCATCGCACCCGGCACTGCCTGCCGGAGATGGTGGCGCGGGTCTGGGAGGGGCGCGACGCCGCCAAGCGCGCCGGCAACGCACCCCTGGCCCAGGCGCTGAAGATCATCATGAACAGCTTCTATGGCGTGCTGGGCACCCCGCACTGCCGCTTCTTCGATCACCGCCTGGCCTCGTCCATCACCCTGCGCGGCCACGCCGTGATGCACCAGACCCGCGAGCTGATCGAGGCGCGTGGTCATCGGGTGATCTATGGCGACACCGACTCCACCTTCGTCTGGCTCGGGGCTGCCCATGCCGAAGCCGAGGCCGAGCGCATCGGTCGCGACCTAGTGGCGGCGGTCAATGCCCACTGGCGCGCGCAGCTGCAGACCGAGCTGGGACTGGAAAGCCACCTGGAGCTGCAGTACGAGACCCACTTCAGCCGCTTTCTCATGCCCACCATCCGCGGCGCGGAGGAGGGCAGCAAGAAAAGATACGCCGGGCTGCGACCGGGTGCCGAGGGTCAGCCGGAACTGGTGTTCAAGGGCCTGGAGACGGTGCGCAGCGACTGGTCGCCGCTGGCCCAGCGCTTCCAGCGCGAGCTGTATCTGCGCATCTTCACCGGCGAGCCCCACGAGGACTATGTGCGTGACTTCGTCGCCCAGACCCGCGCCGGCGACTTCGACGACCTGCTGGTCTATCGCAAGCGCCTGCGCCGGCCGCTGGAGGAGTACCAGAGCAACCTCTCGCCGCAGGTCCGCGCGGCGCGGCTGCTGGAGGCGGAAAACGCCCGCCTGGGACGCCGCAGCCGCTTTCGCCGCGGCGGCTGGATCAGCTACCTGATCACCACCGCCGGCGCCGAACCGGTCGAACTGCCCCATGCGCCGCCGGACTACGATCACTATGTGCAGCGCCAGCTGGCGCCGGTGGCCGACGCCATCCTGCCCTTCGTCGGCGACCGCTTCGATCGGTTGCTGGATCGGCAGATGGGGTTGTTCTAGCGCGGTCTGGAGTGGGAGCGGTTTAGGGTGGATGACGGCCTGGCCTTATCCACGCGGGTTTCCCGGCGTGACCAAGCGCGCAGCCTGGAACACCCTCACCCCAACCCTCTCCCGCAGGCGGGAGAGGGGCGGCACGGTGCGGAGGGCAGGTTCGACGCAGGGTGGCGGGTCCAGGGTAGGGTGGATGACGGCAAGGCCTCATCCACGCGGGGTTCCCGGAGTGGCCAAGCGCGCAGCCTGGAACACCCTCACCCCAACCCTCTCCCGCAGGCGGGAGAGGGGCGGCACGGTGCGGAGGGCAGGTTCGACGCAGGGTGGCGGGTCCAGGGTAGGGTGGATGACGGCAAGGCCTCATCCACGCGGGCTTCCCGGAGTGGCCAATCGCTCAGGCTGGAACATTCTCACCCCAACCCTCTCCCGCAGGCGGGAGAGGGGGCGGCACGGTGCGAATGGCGGGTTCGACGCAGGGTGGTGGGTCCAGGGTAGGGTGGATGACGGCAAGGCCTCGTCCACGCGGCTCGGCGGCGAGGACAAGCGCTGCGAACCCTCCATAAGACCGTCTCGCCCGGGCTTTCCCGCGTTGCGCTCGCACTTGCCCTGCACGCGCCAGTCTCAGTTAGGCGGTGCGGCCGCCGGTCAGTCTCACTGCTGGATGATGCCCGCTCTCCCGGCCTGGGCTCGTTATACTCCGGCCGGCGACAGGTCTTTTCCGTGGGAAGGATAGGTGGCGTGCCAGGATCGGTGCGGACGCGGCGATCACGATTTCTTGTGGATGTGCAGACGGCGGATAGATGAGCGACCAGGCGGATGTGGCCCGACCCAACAACTCCAGGAATCTGACCCCCAGCGACCTGCCGTTTCCGGTGGTGGGGATTGGGGCCTCTGCCGGGGGTATCCAGGCGCTGCTGCATTTCTTCGAAGCCCTGCCGGCCGATTGCGGCATGGCCTTCGTGGTGGTGATGCACCTGTCGCGGGAGCACCAGAGTCATCTCGACGAGATCCTGCAGCGGGTGACCCGCTTGCCGGTGCAGCAGGTCACCCAGCCGGTGCCCATCCAGGCCGAGCACGTCTATGTGATCCCGCCCGGCTCCGATCTGACCATGAACGACGGTTACCTGCGACTGGCTCCGGCGGAGCGCCCCCAGGGCGATCATGTCGCCGTGGACCTGTTCTTTCGCGCCCTGGCCGACGTGCACAAGACCCATGCCGTCGCCATCGTCCTGTCGGGTAATGGTGCCGATGGCTCGGTGGGCCTGGGGCGCATCAAGGAGCAGGGCGGGGTGACCCTCGCCCAGGCGCCGGAAGATGCCGAATTCGATTCCATGCCCAAGAGCGCCATCACCGCCGGCGTGGTGGACTTCGTCCTGCCGGTGGTGGAGATGCCGCAAAAGCTGCTGGAGCTGGCCGCCACCCTCAGTACCCTGAGCCAGGGCGAGTTGCACCAGCTCGATCTCGAAGCCCGGATTCCAGGTCCGTCGAGCAAGGCCATGCAACTGGCGCTGCGCGACATCCTCACCCTGCTGCGCACCCGTACCGGACACAACTTCAAGCAATACAAGACCGCCACGGTATTGCGCCGGGTGGAGCGGCGCATGCAGGTGAACGCCATCGCCGACATGCCGGCCTATGCCGGTTTTCTCCATGATCATCCGGAAGAGACACCGGCGCTGCTCAAGGACATGCTCATCGGCGTGACCAATTTCTTCCGCGACCGCGAGGCCTTCGAGGCCCTGGAACGCGACGTCATTCCGGAATTATTCGAGCACCTGCCGGCCGGGGAAGATCAGGAGCTGCGGGTGTGGAGCGCCGCCTGCTCCAGCGGTGAGGAGGCCTATTCGCTGGCCATGCTGCTGACCGAGCAGGCCGAGTTGCGCCAGTCGGACGCGCGCCTGCAGGTCTTTGCCACCGATCTCGACGAGCACGCCCTGGCGATGGCGCGCTATGGCGTCTATCCCGGTTCCATCGTCACCGACGTCGCCCCCGCCCGGCTGCGCCAGCACCTGCTCAGGGAGCAGAATCAGTACCGGGTGAAAAAGGAGCTGCGCGAGAAGGTGCTGTTCGCCCAGCACAACCTGCTAAGCGATCCGCCGTTTTCCCGGCTCGACCTCATCAGCTGCCGCAATCTGCTGATCTATCTGGATCGCGAGGTGCAGGCCGAGATCCTGCACACCTTCCATTTCGCCCTCAAGCCGGGTGGCTACCTGTTTCTCGGCAGTTCCGAGTCGGCCGATGTGCAGAGCAGCCTGTTCGCCACGGTCGACAAGAAGAACCGCATCTATCGGGCCAAGCACACGACCAGCGTGGTGCGTCCCACGCCGCTGCTCAATCTCAATCCGGGTGTGCACAGCGTGCGCCTGCCACCGCACCAGGTCGGTCGGCGCAACAAGGTGTCCTTTGCCGAGGTGCATCAGCGGGTGCTGGAGCAATATGCCCCGCCAAGCATCATCGTCGATCGCGAATCCAACATCGTGCACCTCTCCGAGCGGGCCGGGCGCTTCCTGAGGTACGTCGGCGGCGAGCCCAGCTACAGCCTGCCGGCGCTGGTGCTGGAGGAGTTGCGCCTGGAGCTGCGTACCGCCCTGTTTCAGGCGCTGCAGAGCAACAAGAGCGTCGAGGCGCGACGCGTGCATATCCAGCGCGACGACCGCAGCTACTACATCAACATGGTGGTACGGCCGTTCCGCGACAGCGACACCAACACCGACTACCTGCTGGTGCTCTTCGATGAAGTCGAAGATGTCATGAGTGCCGATTCCGTCAGCGATCACGTCGAAGCCAAGGACAGCGTACTCACCCAGCTGGAAGCCGAGTTGCAGCGCACCAAGGAGCAGCTGCAGCTGACCATCGAGCAGTCCGAGACCTCCACCGAGGAGCTCAAGGCCTCCAACGAAGAGCTGCAGGCGATCAACGAGGAATTGCGCTCGGCCACCGAGGAGCTGGAGACCAGCAAGGAAGAGTTGCAGTCGATCAACGAAGAGCTGATCACCGTCAACTACGAGCTCAAGTCCAAGATCGAGGAAACCGGCAAGATCAACGACGATCTGCAGAACCTCATCACCTCCACCGACATCGCCACGGTGTTCGTCGACCGCGGCATGCGCATCAAGCGATTCACGCCGCGCGCCGCCAGCATCTTCAACATCATCGTCAGCGATACCGGCCGCTCGCTGCTCGACATCACCCATCGCCTGGACTATCCGGAGCTGGCCACCGATGCCAATCAGGTCTTCGAGTCCCTCGGCCAGATCGAGCGGGAGGTTCGCAGCCACGATGATCGCTGGTACCTGGCCCGGTTGCTGCCCTACCGTACCGCGGAGGACCGCATCGAAGGTGCGGTGCTGACCTTCATCGACATCACCGAGCGGCGCAAGGCCCAGGATCGTGCCCGCGATGGCGAGGAAAACATGCGCCTCATGGCGCAGAACATCCATGACTATGCCATCGTCACCCTGGATGCCGGCGGCATCATCAACAGCTGGAACGGGGGCGCCACCCGGCTGTTCGGCTATAGCGAACGCGAGGCGCTGGGGCAGCCCATGGGCCTGATCTTCACGCCGGAAGACCTGGCCGCCCAGGTTCCGGAAGCGGAGCTGCGCCAGGCCGACGAGCAGGGCGCCGCTCAGGATGAACGCTGGCTCAGGCGCAAGGATGGCAGCCGCCTCTATTGCACCGGGGTACTCAGTCGCATGAGCAATGCCTCGGGCGGTCGCGGCTATGCCAAGATCGCCCGGGACGCCACCGCCGATCACGTCCGTGCCAGCGAGAATGCCAATCAGCAGGCACAGCAGCGCGCGCTGGTGCAGCTCAAGGACGAGTTCTTCGCGGTGATGTCCCACGAACTCAAGCACCCGCTCAATCTCATCCAGCTCAACAGCGAGCTGCTGACCCGTTCGCCGGTGCTGCGCGACGTGCCCCTGGCGCGGCGTGCCACCGAGGCCATCCAGCGCGCCGTGCGCAGCCAGGCGCAGATCATCGACGACCTGCTCGACCTGTCGCGTATCCGTACCGGCAAGCTCAAGCTGGAGCGCCAGAGCCTGGATCTGGTGCAGCAGCTGCGCGAGATCGTCGAGGTGATCCGGCCGCTGGCGGGTGAGGTCGAGGTCAGCAGCCTGCAGCTACCGAAAGCGCCGCTGTTTGTGCAGGCGGACGCGACCCGTGTCGGCCAGATCGTCTGGAATCTGCTCAACAATGCCGTCAAGTTCACCCCGGCCGGTGGGCGGGTGGAGATCGCCCTGGGGATCGAAGGCGTTGAAGCCCGGCTGGACGTCACCGATACCGGCCAGGGTATAGAGCCGGACTTCCTGCCGCGGGTGTTCGAGATGTTCGGCCAGGCGGAAATGAAGTACACCGCCCGCGCCCAGCACGGCCTGGGGATCGGCCTGGCACTGGTCAAACAACTGGTGGAAGCCCACGGCGGGCGCATCGAAGCCCATTCCGCCGGACTCGACCAGGGCGCGCGCTTCAGCGTCTGGCTGCCCCTGTGCGAGGACGAGCGGCGGCTTGCGCCGGAGGCGCGCGCGGATGACCAATCCATCGCCGGATTGCGGGTCCTGCTGGTGGACGACTCTCCCGACATCGTCGAGACCCTGCAGCTGCTGCTGGAGGAGGAGGGCGTGCGGGTCACTACCGCCACCGATTCCCGGCAGGGCCTGCTGCTGGCCCAGGCGCAGGATTTCGACATCATCCTGTCCGACATCGGCATGCCGGAGATGGACGGCCACGAATTCCTGCGCCAGGTGCGGGCGGGCGATCGCAACGTCGGCACCCCGGCGGTGGCGCTGTCCGGCTATGGCACCCGGCTGGACGTCGACAAGGCGCGGGCGGCGGGCTTCAACCGGCATCTGAACAAGCCGGTCAGCTTCGAGGCGCTGATCTCCGTGCTGCACGCATTGCAGGTCTCCAGCTAAGACGGGCAGTGGCATAGTCAGATGATTCGCGGCACACTCGGGAGCCCCCAGGGCGCCTGGCCAATCGGGCCGGATGCCTTGTTTCCCGCCAGGTTTCCCGCCAGAGGAGCGCCGCGATGACCCGCCTCACCGCCAAGGATTTCTCGCCCGAACTGCTCGAACTCTACGACTTCTATGTGCACGGTCGCATCAGCCGTCGCGACTTCCTCGACCGTGCCGGCGCCTGCGCCGCGGTGCTGGGGCTGTCGGCCACCGGAGTGCTGGCGGCCCTGACGCCCAACTATGCCCTGGCCACCCAGGTCGAGTTCACCGATCCGGATATCGTCGCCGAATACGTCTACTATCCCTCGCCCAAGGGGCATGGTCGGGTCCGCGGTTATCTGGTGCGCCCGGCCAAGGCCAGCGGCAAGGTGCCAGCGGTGGTTGTGGTCCACGAGAATCGCGGCCTCAATCCCTATATCGAAGACGTCGCCCGACGCCTGGCCAAGGCCGGCTATCTGGCCCTGGCGCCGGACGGCCTCACCTCCATGGGCGGCTATCCCGGCAACGACGACAAGGGCCGCGAACTGCAGCAGCAGGTCGATCCCGAGAAACTGATGAACGACTTCTTCGCCGCCGTGGAAACCCTGATGGGCCACGAATTCAGCACCGGCAAGGTCGGCATCACCGGTTTCTGCTACGGCGGCGGGGTGGCCAATGCGGCCGCCGTGGCCTATCCCGAACTGGCTGCGGCCGTGCCCTTCTATGGTCGCCAGCCGCGCGCCGAGGAGGTGGCCGCGATCAAGGCGCCGCTGCTGATCCATTACGCCGAGAACGATCCGCGCATCAACGAGGGCGCTGCCGCCTACGAAGCGGCGCTCAAGGCGGCCGGCAAGACCTATGAGGTGCATCGCTATGCCGGCACCAACCATGGTTTCCACAACGATTCCACCCCGCGCTACGACGAAGCCGCCGCGCGCCTGGCCTGGGACCGTACCCTGGGCTGGTTCGGGCGCTATCTCGCCTAGGCACCCCGACGGAGACCTTAGATGCCGCAACTGCGTATTCCCGCCGTCTACATGCGCGGCGGTTCCAGCAAGGGCGTGTTCTTCCATGCCCGCGACCTGCCGCCGGCCGGTCCGGCGCGCGATGCGCTGCTGCTGCGGGTGATCGGCAGCCCCGATCCCTACGGCAAGCAGATCGACGGCATGGGCGGCGCCACCTCCAGCACCAGCAAGGTGGTGGTGATCGCGCCCTCCAGCCGCCCGGACTGTGACGTCGACTACCTGTTCGGCGCCCCGGCCATCGAGGCCCCGGTGATCGACTGGTCGGGCAACTGCGGCAATCTCAGCGCCGCCGTCGGGCCCTTCGCCATCAGCGAGGGGCTGGTCGAGGCGCCGCGCGAGGGCATGGCCAGGGTACGCATCTGGCAGGCCAATCTCGGCAAGCGCATTCTCGCCCATGTCCCCATGGCCAATGGCGAGGTGCAGGAAGAAGGCGATTTTCGCTTCGACGGCGTGGCCTTTCCGGCGGCCGAGGTGGTGCTCGATTTTCTCGACCCCACCGGTACCGATGGCAGCGTGCTGCCCACCGGGCGAGCCGTTGACGAACTCTATGTTCCGGAGCTGGGCCGACTGCCGGTGACCCTGCTCAATGCCGGCAATCCCACCATTTTCGTGCGGGCGGAGACCCTGGGTCTCAGCGGCACCGAGACCCAGGCGCAGATCAACGGCGATGCGGCGCTGCTGGCGCGCCTGGAAGCCCTGCGCGCTGCGGGCGCGGTCGCCATGGGCCTGGCCGCCACGGCTGCCCAGGCGACGGCGGAACGCCCGCATACGCCCAAGCTGTGCCTGGTCGCCGCGCCCCAGACCTACCGGGTGGCCGGGGGCAAGCAGGTGCAGGCCGAGGAACTCGATGTCATCGCGCGGATGATCTCCATGGGCAGTCTGCATCACGCCATCCCCGGTACCGGCGCGGTCGCCGTGGCGGTGGCCGCGGCGCTACCCGGGACCCTGGTTCATGCCCTGACCGGCGACCTGGGCGGTCGCCAGGTACGGATAGCGCACACCGCCGGCACCGTGGCGGTCGGCGCCCAGGCCCGCGAGGTCGCTGGTATCTGGCAGGTGGAAAAGGCCAGCATGAGCCGCAGCGCCCGCCGCCTGATGGAAGGCTGGGTGCGGGTACCGACGGAGATCCGGTAGGTTGAGCGCGGCGAAGTCCAACGAGGGAGATACCCTGGCGCACCTCAGCCCTCACCCCAACCCTCTCCCAAAGGGAGAGGGGGCGGTCGAGCCTGGTGCGTGCATTACGGCCGCGTCACCGTAGCGTGGAAAACCGCGCAGCGTTTTCCACTGGGCAA
>NZ_JAQYZY010000055.1:2041-74574 GCF_028640825.1 Pseudomonas sp. LA5 | reverse complement strand
CCCTTTCACGGCGGTAACAGGGGTTCGAGTCCCCTAGGGGACGCCATATCGGTCACGCAGCCCAGGCGTGGCAAGATGCTGTACTTGGGGCTATAGCTCAGCTGGGAGAGCGCTTGCATGGCATGCAAGAGGTCGACGGTTCGATCCCGTCTAGCTCCACCAAATTCGTGATCCGCGAGGGTCACACCAGGGTAACGTCCCCTTCGTCTAGTGGCCTAGGACACCGCCCTTTCACGGCGGTAACAGGGGTTCGAGTCCCCTAGGGGACGCCACACTCGAAAGAAACCGCCTCACGGCGGTTTTTTTTCGTCCGCACGAAAGCCCGCCGTCAGAGTCTTTCACAGGTGCCCGTCCGGGTACTCATCTGTGTTAGACCTGTAGGCCGAATGCAAGCAAGGGGAGTGGGATGATCGTCGAGTATCTCTACAGCCTGGCCCAGGTGCCTGCTGCCGCGTGGAACGCGCTGCTGGCGGACGACCAGCCCTTCCTGCGGCATGAATTCCTTGCCACCCTGGAAGACAGTGGCAGCCTGGGGCAGGGGACCGGCTGGCAGCCGGCGCACCAGATCCTCAAGGATGACCAGGGGCACCTGCGAGCCGCGATGCCGGCCTATCTGAAGATGCACTCCTATGGGGAATACGTCTTCGACTGGGCCTGGGCCGATGCCTGCCGCCGTGCCGGGATCGACTACTATCCCAAGCTGCTGGCCGCCGTGCCCTTTTCACCGGTGCAGGGCGCGCGCCTGCTGGGCGATCCGGCTGCCTGCGCGACCCTGCTCGACGCCACCACGAGCAGCCTGGCCGAGCTGGAGCTCTCCAGCCTGCATGTGAACTTCACCGATCCCAAGGCCGATGCCCTGCTCCAGGATCGCGACGGCTGGCTGGCGCGGCTTGGCTGCCAGTTCCACTGGCATAACCGCGGCTATCGCGACTATGGCGACTTCCTCGCCGCCCTGACCTCGCGCAAGCGCAAGCAATTGCGCAAGGAACGTGACCAGGTCGCCGGCCTGGGGGTGAGTTTCGAGTGGCGTAAGGGCGATGAGCTGAGCGAGGCGGAGTGGGACTTCGTCCATGCCTGCTACGCCAACACCTACGAGGTGCGTGGCCAGGATCCCTATCTGACCCGCGCCTTCTTCAGTCTGCTGGCCGAACGGCTGCCCGAGGCGATTCGGGTGGTGCTGGTCCGCCAGGGCAGTCGGCCGGTGGCCATGGCCTTCTATCTCAAGGACGGTGACACCCTCTATGGCCGTTACTGGGGCTGCCTGCAGGAATTCGACCAGCTGCATTTCGAGACCTGTTTCTACCAGGGCATCGAATACGCCATCGCCGAAGGGCTGCAACGCTTCGATGCCGGCGCCCAGGGCGAACACAAGCTGATTCGCGGCTTTGAACCGACCCTGACCCGTTCCTGGCACTATCTGGTGCATCCAGGCCTGAGAGCGGCCGTGGCGGAGTTTCTCGACCAGGAGCGCGACGGCGTCCAGGCCTATGCGCAGCGGGCCGCCGAGGCCTTGCCCTATCGCCAGGAAGACGGCGCGGCGCCATGCTGAACTATCTCTGGTTCTTCTTGGCGGCGCTATTCGAGATCGCCGGCTGCTATGCCTTCTGGCTCTGGCTACGGCTGGATCGCAGTCCCTGGTGGATAGCGCCCGGGCTTGCCAGCCTCGTGCTCTTCGCCCTGTTGCTGACCCGTATCGAGTCGGCCTACGCCGGGCGCGCCTATGCGGCCTATGGCGGCATCTATGTGGTGGCCTCGCTGGGCTGGCTGGCGCTGGTCGAGCGCACCCGGCCGACCTGGACGGATCTGGCGGGCGGTCTGCTGTGCGTGGCCGGGGCGCTGGTGATCCTGCTGGCGCCGCGCGGCAGTGCCTGACAGGCGCGAGACGCGCTAGTCGTTTAGCAGTTCGGGCGGCACATCGCGGCGCAGTACCAGCTGGCACAGCGCGCTGTCCGGATCGAAGAGAATGACGGCCTCGCCGGTTTCCAGGGCGCGGCGAGCGCGCTGGGTACGGGTCGCCAGGGGTGTTTCGTCGCCGTTGTCGGTGCCGTCGCGGGTGACGAAGTCTTCCAGCAGATTGTCGAGGGTGGCGGCAGCGAGCTGGTCGTGGGGGATGATCATCGAGAGGTGCCTGAAAAAAGGCGCCCAGGATACCCCAGGCGCTTGGTTCGAACGCTATTTGCTGCCGTCGCCGACGACCTCCTCCAGCGGCGGCAGGTGCGTCTGGTTGTCCATCTGGGTGTCTTCCGGCAGCAACTGGTGACCGAAGCGATCCAGCGAACTGTCGGCCGGTTGCGCATCGCTGTCGAACACCGGCGGGCTGAGCATGTACCCGGTCAGCAGCTGGCTGAGCGCCGCCAGGCTGACGATATGGGTGCGCTCGTAGCCATGGGTGGCGTCGCAGCCGAAGGCCAGCAGGGCGACCCGCACGTCCTGGCCGGAACTGATCGCCGAGTGGGCGTCGCTGTAGTAGTAGCGGAACAGGTCGCGGCGCACCGGGATGTCGTTGCGCTGCGCCAGGCGCAGCAGGTGCCGTGACAGGTGATAGTCGTAGGGACCGGCGGAGTCCTGCATGGCCACGCTGACGCGGTGCTCGTCGGAGCGCTGTCCGGGCGCCACGGGGGCGATGTCGATGCCGACGAATTCGCTGACGTCCCAGGGCAGGGCACCGGCGGCGCCCGAGCCCACCTCCTCGGTGATGGTGAACAGCGGGTGGCAGTCGATCGGTGGGGTCTGGCCGGTTTCCTTGAGCATCTTCAAGGCGGTGAGCAGGGCGGCGACGCCAGCCTTGTCGTCCAGATGGCGCGAACTGATGTAGCCGCTGTCGGTGAACTCCGGCAACGGATCGAAGGCGACGAAGTCGCCGACCTGCACGCCCAGCTGCTCGGTCTCGTGGCGACTCTTGGTCACGGCGTCCAGACGCAATTCGATGTGGTCCCAGGTCACCGGCATCTTGTCGATTTCGGTGTTGAAGGCGTGGCCGGAGGCCAGCAGCGGCAGCACGCTGCCTCTCAGGGTACCGTCATCGGTGAACAGGCTGACGCGGCTGCCTTCGGCGAAGCGGCTCGACCAGTGGCCCACGGCCGCCAGGCCCAGCCGGCCGTTGTCCTTGATCTCGCGGACGATGGCGCCAATGGTGTCCAGATGCGCGGAGACGGCGCGATCCGGACTCTCCTTGTGGCCCTTGATGGTGGCGCGAATGGTGCCGCGGCGGGTCAGCTCGAAGGGGATGTCCAGTTCGTTGAGCCGTTCGGCGACGTACATGACGATGGTGTCGGTGAAGCCCGTGGGGCTGGGGATCGCCAGCATGTCCAGCAGGACCTTGCGCAGGTAATCCAGATCGGGCTCGGGCAAGCGATTCATAGCGGAACCTCCCGGGACAGCGGGAACAGCAGGTCGATGAAGCGTTCGGCGGTGGGCCGCGGCTCGTGGTTGGCCAGGCCCGGTCGCTCGTTGGCTTCGATGATGACGTAGTCGGGCGAATCGGCGGCTGGGACCAGCAGGTCCATGCCGGTGACGGGGATGTCCAGAGCGCGCGCTGCCTGGATGGCCGCGTCGGCGAGCACCGGATGCAGACTGTCGGTGACGTCCTCCAGGATGCCGCCGGTGTGCAGGTTGGCGGTCTTGCGCACGGCCAGATGAGTGCCGGCGGGCAGCACACTGTCCCAGTCGTGACCGGCGCCGCGGATGGCGCGTTCGGTTTCCTCGTCCATCGGGATGCGCGACTCGCCGCCGGTAGCGGCCTGACGGCGGCGGCTCTGGGCTTCGATCAGGTCCCGGACGCTGTGCTGGCCATCGCCGACGATTTCCGCCGGCCGGCGAATGGCCGCGGCCACCACCTCGTGACCAATGACCACCACCCGCAGATCGAGGCCCTGGTGAAAGCTTTCCAGCAGCACACGATCGTCATGGCGCCGCGCCGCCTGGATGGCGGTGGCAAGGTGCTCGGCGTCGCGGATGTCCACGGCCACGCCCTTGCCCTGTTCGCCATTGACCGGCTTGACCACCAGGGCGCCATGCTTCTCCAGAAAGGCGGTGTTGTCTTCGTCGCTGCCCGCCAGTTGCTGCTCGGGGACCTTCAGCCCGGCACGGGCCAGGGTGCGACTGGTCAGCACCTTGTCGGCGCAGAGGGTCATGGTCACGGCGGAGGTGAGATCGGTGAGGGATTCGCGGCAGCGGATGCGGCGGTTGCCCTGGATAAGGGTGAAAAGACCCCCTTCGGCATCGTCCACCTGCACCTCGATGCCACGCCGCAAGGCTTCGTCGACGATGATCCGTGCATAGGGATTCAGCTCGGCGGCAGGGCCGGGGCCGAGGAACAGCGTCTGGTTGATGCCGTTCTTGCACTTGATGGCGAAGGTCTGCAGCGGGCGGAAACCCAGCTTGTCGTAGAGTCGCTTGGCCTGCAGGTTGTCATGCAGCACCGACAGGTCCAGATAGGCCAGGCCGCGGCTGGCATAGTGCTCGATCAGGTGGCGAACCAGCGCCTCGCCGACACCGGGCCGGCTGCACTCGGGCGAGACCGCCAGGCACCACAGCGAGGAGCCGCCATCGGGATCCCTGAAGGCCTTGACGTGATTGAGGCCCATCACCGAGCCGATGATGGCGCCGCTGTCGTCGTCTTCCGCCAGCCAGTAGACCGGACCACCCTTGTGCCGCGGCGTCAGCCGCTCGGTGTCCACGGGCAGCATATGGCGCTGCTGATAGAGCCGATTGATCTCGCTCCAGTCCTGCGCGGAGCAGGCGCGGCGGATACGAAAGCCGCGATAGATCCGGCGTGCCGGGCGATAGTCGCTGAACCAGACCCGCAGGGTATCGCTGGGGTCGAGAAACAGCTGTTGTGGCGCCTGGGCCAGCACCTGATGCGGAGCGGCCACGTAGAGGGCGATGTCGCGCTCGCCGGGCGTTTCGGTGAGCAATTCCTTGGCCAGACTGGCGGGGTCAGGATAGGTGTGACCGATGAGCAGCCGTCCCCAGCCGCAATGGAGGCAGAGCGGCTGGGAGGTCGGATGGTCGCCTTCCGCAAGGCGCGCCTGCAGCCGTTCGTAGGAGGGCGCCTGGGCACGCTGGAGGCGCTGGTTGTAGCTGGTCGCTTTCATGCGTCTTGCACCCTCACAGTCCGTGTTCGCTCATCCAGAGGTTGAGCGCGGCGAGTTGCCAGAGCTTGGAACCGCGCAGAGGCGTGATGCGATCGGCCGGATTGGTCAGCAGGCGATCGATCTCGGCGGTGTCGAACAGGCCGCGATCCTGGCTGGGATCCAGCAGCAACTCGCGTACCCAGGTCAGGGTGTTGCCTTCCAGGTGCTTGAGGCCCGGCACCGGGAAATAGCCCTTGGGTCGGTCGATCACCTCTTGAGGAATGACCTTGCGCGCGGCGGCCTTGAGTACCTGCTTGCCGCCATCGCCCAATTTGAATTCGGCGGGAATGCGCGCCGAGAGTTCGGCCAGGCGATAGTCGAGGAAGGGCACCCGGGCTTCCAGGCCCCACGCCATGGTCATGTTGTCGACCCGCTTGACCGGGTCATCCACCAGCATCACGGTGCTGTCCAGGCGCAGGGCCTTGTCGACCCCGGCGCTGGCGCCCGGCTTGGCGAAGTGCTGACGGACGAAGGCTTCGGCGGCGTCTTCCTCCAGGCGTACACCCGCCTGCACGGTGGCGGCGTACTGGGCGTAGTCGCGATCGAAGAAGGCGGCGCGGTAGGCGGCGAAGGGATCGGCGGCGCCATGTACCTGGGGATACCAGTGGTAGCCGGCGAAGAGTTCGTCCGCACCCTGACCGCTCTGCACCACCTTGCAGTGCTTGGAGACCTCACGCGAGAGCAGGTAGAAGGCGATGCAGTCGTGACTGACCATCGGCTCGCTCATGGCGGAGAAGGCACGCGGCAGCTGCTGGATGATCTCGTCTTCGGCGATGCGCAGTTGATGGTGGCGAGTGCCGTAGTGGTTGGCGATCAGATCGGAATACTGGAATTCGTCGCCGCGCTCGCCACCGGCATCCTCGAAGCCGATGGAGAAGGTCAGCAGGTCCTTGACTCCCGAATCGTGCAGCAGGCCCACCAGCAGACTGGAATCCACCCCGCCGGAAAGCAGTACCCCAACCTCGCGCGCCGCACGCTGGCGAATCGCCACGGCGTCCTTGAGACCATGCAGGACCCGCTCGGCCCAGTCGTCCAGGGTATAGCGGCGCTCGTCTTCACGGGGGCCGTAGTCCAGGTTCCACCAGGTCTCCTGGTGCTGCTGGCCGGACGCATCCACGGTCATCCAGGTCGCCGGCGGCAGCTTCTGCACGCCCTGCAGGATGGTACGCGGTGCTGGCACCACGGCATGGAAATTCAGGTAGTGGTTGAGCGCGACCGGATCGATGCGGGTGTCGATGTCACCGGCTTCCAGCAGGGCGGGCAGGCTGGAAGCGAATCTCAGGCGCCTGTCGGTGAACGAGAGATACAGCGGCTTGATCCCCAGGCGATCCCGGGCGATGAACAGCCGGCCACTGTCACGCTCCCAGATGGCGAAGGCGAACATGCCATTGAGCTTGGGCAGCATGTCCTTGCCCCAGGCGTGATAGGCCTTGAGCAGGATCTCGGTGTCACCCCCGGAATAAAAGCTATAACCCTTGGCTTCCAGCTCGGTACGCAGTTCCGGATAGTTGTAGATGGCGCCGTTGAACACCATGGACAGACCCAGTTCCGGCTCGATCATGGGTTGGCCCGAAGCTTCCGCCAGATCCATGATCTTCAGCCGGCGATGGCCCAGGGCGACCGGTCCCTGGCTGTGGAAGCCCCAGGCATCGGGTCCGCGCTGTTCGAGGCGGTGGGTAATACGCTCCACCACGCTGATGGCTGCGGGTTGTTGATCGAAACGAAGCTCTCCGGCGATGCCGCACATGGTTCTGTGCCTCTTGAATCCTTGGGATGCGGCGCGGTGAGTTCAATCCCGAACCCGGCGTGCGCATCCAATGCGTGTGGACTTCTCGCGATCCTTGAGAAGCCAATGCAGGGGCGCGGTGCGTGTGGGAGGCGTGGAGCGGACAGGTCGTCTGTCTGGCGCTCCAGGTCTGAACGCACGCATTGACCGACAGCAGGTCTCAGAGAGGGTGGGGTGCCGCCGGTCAGGGCCTCAGGTTACGAGCCCCGGGCGCGGCGGATGGTTCCATCGAAAAGCCCGTGGCTGCCGCCACCGTCACAGGTGCGGCTGTCAAACTGACTTGTTTATGTTATAATGTATCTTTATCGGGCCCAGCGATGACCTGTCGTCGTCGCCGCCCCAGACCAGGAGACGCCTCATGAGACCCGGTATCCATCCCAACTACCGTCCCGTGCTGTTCCACGACACCACCTCGGACACCTACTTCCTGATCCGCTCCACTGCCGAGAGCGATCGGACTCAGGAATACGAAGGGGAGACCTATCCCTACATCAGTCTGGACGTATCCAGCGCCTCCCACCCGATCTACACCGGCGAGCAGCGCCAGATGAAGGTCGAAGGTCGTGTCTCGAGCTTCAACAAGAAGTTCGCCGGCTTCCCGGGTGGCAACAGCAAGTAAGCCCCTCGCGAGCAGCGCGCCGACTCAGCGCGCGCTGCTGACCCCTTCCAGGGTGGCGAAGGAGGTGTCCTTGGCGGTCAGCAGGAAATCCTGCATGAAAGGCGCCTCCAGCATGTCTTCGCGGATCGCCGCATAGAGCGTCGCATACAGCCCCTTCTCACCGAGTCGGCGCGCGGTGACATAGCCGCGTGAGCTGTATTCGTGAATCGCCCAGTTGGGCAGGCAGCAGACGCCACGACCCGACGCCACCAGCTGCAGCATCATCACCGTCATCTCCGCCGTGCGTATCGACAACGGCTCGACGTCGGCCGGATCGAGAAAGCGGGTGAAGATATCCAGTCGATCGCGCTCCACCGGATAGGTGATCTGCGTTTCCTGGGCGAGGTCCTCAGGGACGATATAGGGACGCTGCGCCAGCGGATGCTGGTTGGCCACCGCCAGCAGGGCCTCGTAGGTGAACAGTGGCACGTAGGTGACGCCCGAAAGGTCCACCGGATCGGCCGTCACCACCAGATCCAGATCGCCTCGGGCCAGGGCCGGCAGGGGCGCGAAGGAGAACCCGGAGGCCAGGTCCAGCTCCACTTCCGGCCAGGAATCACGGAATTGGTCGATGGTGGGCATCAGCCACTGGAAGCAGCTGTGGCATTCGATGGCCATGTGCAGCCGTCCCGCGGTCCCGCCCACCAGCCGCGCCAGGTCCCGCTCGGCACTGCGCAGATGCGGCAACACCGCGTCCGCGGTCTGCAGCAGCCGCAGGCCGGCACTGGTGAAGCGGATGGGCTTGGTCTTGCGGATGAACAGTGGGGTACCCAGGCGCTCTTCCAGTTCCTTGAACTGATGGGAGAGGGCGGATTGGGTCAGGTGCAAACGCTCCGCCGCTTCCACCAGGCTGGAGGATTCGCGGAGAGCATGCAGGGTTTTCAGGTGACGGAGTTCGAACATGGCACTGGCGCTGGAAGTAAAGCCGCATCATGAAGACTTTTCATGGTACTGGCCATCTTCCGCCACGCCAGCCGCTGCAGAATCCAGTGCGATTGATGAATCGAGTGCCCCCGACCAGATTGCCCGCCCGAGGACAGACCAGAACCCCACTCAGGCGGCGTTGCTGTCCTTGCTGTCCTGGGCCGGTTCCGAATGCGCCAGGAAGTCTTCCAGCGCAGCCCGTTCGGCATCGCTGAATACCAGGCCCAGCTTGGTCCGCCGCCAGAGCACGTCATCGGCACTGGTGACCCACTCGTATCGTTGCAGGTACTCGACTTCCCGCGCGTACAGGTCGGCACCTATCACCTTGCCCAGCGTCTCCACCGAGCGTCCGTCACCGAGCAGGGTCCAGACCCGGCTGCCATAGGTGGTTGCCCAACGCTGCGCGAGGGCCGGCGTCAGACCACTGACCTTGTCCAGCAACTCGCGGGTCAGCGCCTGGGGTGTGGTCATGTGCTCGCCACCGGGCAGCGGTGCCGATGCGGTCCAGCTGTTGCCCAGCTGCGGGAAGAAGGGCTGCAACTGCGCCATCGCCGACTCGGCGAGCTTGCGGTAGGTGGTCAGCTTGCCACCGAACACCGACAGCAGCGGGGCACCCTGCTCCTCGGCCAGCGACAGGGTGTAGTCGCGGGTGATGGCGGAAGGGTTGTCCGATTCGTCGTCGCACAGCGGGCGTACGCCGGAGAAGGTATGCAGGACGTCGTTGCGGCTGAGTTGCTTGCGGAAGTGGGCATTGGCCACGCCCAGCACGTAGTCGATTTCCTGTTCGGTGATGGTCACCTTGGCCGGATCGCCCTGGTACTCGCGATCCGTGGTGCCGACCATGGTGTACTGGCCGAGATAGGGAATGGCGAAGACGATGCGACGGTCTTCGTTCTGCATGATGTAGGCCTGCTCGCCTTCGTACAGCTTGGGCACGATGACATGGCTGCCCTGGATCAGGCGGATCCCGTAAGGCGATTTCTGCTGCAGGTCCTGGCGAATGAAGCTGGCGACCCAGGGGCCGGCGGCGTTGACCAGGCCCTTGGCACGGATCTGCTGACGACCCTGAGGACCTTCGACCTCGACCTCCCAGTGACCCTCGACGCGACGGGCGCTGACACAGCGGGTGCGGGTCACGATGTTGGCACCCTTGTCACGCGCCTGCATGGCGTTGAGCACCACCAGACGGGCATCGTCCACCCAGCAATCGGAATATTCGAAGCCGCGCTTGATCTCGGCCTTGAGCGGCCCCTGGGCATCGAACTTCAGGCCACGGGAACCTGGCAGCTTTTCGCGCTTGCCAAGGTGGTCATAAAGGAAGAGACCGGCTCGGATCATCCACGCCGGGCGCAGGTGCGGGCGGTGGGGCAGGACGAAGCGCATCGGCTTGACGATATGGGGTGCCTTGGCCAGCAGCACCTCACGCTCGGCAAGGGCTTCGCGTACCAGACGGAATTCGTGATGTTCCAGGTAGCGCAAGCCGCCGTGGATCAGCTTGCTGCTGGCGGACGAGGTATGGCTCGCCAGGTCGTCGCGTTCACAGAGAAACACCGACAGACCCCGACCGGCGGCATCGGCCGCGATGCCTACGCCGTTGATGCCACCGCCAATGACGGCGAGATCGTAAGTCCGGGGAGTTGCAGTGGGTGCCTGGGCCATGGTGCCTCCTGTGAAACGAACATAATTATTCGGTTTCGAACATAATAGCCCAGCAAAAACTCAGGTTCTAGCCAGGTCTGTGTCTTCAGACCGCTAAAACGAAAAAAAACGAATATAGAGAGAAGCCAGGCGACGAATGGTCGTCGCCTCGGAGGGTCAGCGCGGGCGCGCCACTTCCACCTTGACCTGCCATTCCTGCAGGCAGCGGGCGAAGGCGGTTGACGGCTCGCGCTCGGTGAAGAGCTGGTCGATCTGTTCCAGGCTGCCCAGGCGGATCATGGCATTGCGGCCGAACTTGCTGGAGTCGGCGGCGAGAAACACCTGGCGGGCGTTATGGATGATGGCCTGGGACACGCAGACCTCCTGGTAGTCGAAGTCCAGCAGGGTGCCGTCTTCGTCGATGCCGCTGATGCCAACCAGGGCGTAGTCGACCTTGAACTGCTTGATGAAGTCGGCGGTCGCCTGGCCCACCACGCCGCCGTCGCTGCGCACCTTGCCGCTGGCGATCAGGACGTCGAAGTCGTCCTTGGCGCTGAGGATGTTGGCCACGTGCAGGTTGTTGGTGATGACCTTGAGGCTGCGATGCCCGAGCAGGGCATGGGCGATGGCCTCGGTGGTGGTGCCGATATTGATGAACAGCGAGGCATGGTCGGGTACGGCGGCGGCCACGGCTTCGGCGATCAGGCGCTTTTCCTCGCGCATCTGGCCGGCCCTCATGCTGTATTCGGTGTTCTCCACGCTGGAGTCGTGGGCAGCGCCGCCATGGTAGCGCCGCAGCAGGCCGGCCTCGGCGAGCTGGTTGATATCGCGGCGGATCGTCTGCGGGGTGACGGAGAAATGCTGGGCCAGCTCTTCGATGCTGACGTAGCCGCGCTCACGGACCAGTTCGAGAATCTGCTGTTGGCGAGGCGCCAGGCTCATTGCGGCTTCCTTGAGGTGATCGAGTAAATTCACAGAGGATGCCGTAGGTCTTTCCGGGTGGAAAGCGCTTGTCGCGCAAAGCAAGACCGGCGTCGGAAGACGCCGGTCTCATGGAGAGCCGTCCGGAAGGCCGCCGGGCAACCGCCGGCACCTTCCGCAACGGAGTCACTCAGTCCAGGGCCCAGCCGCGGGTGCGCTCGACGGCCTTTTTCCAGCCCTTGTACAGGGTGTCTCTCTTGGTCGGGTCGCATGCCGGTTCGAAGACCCGTTCGATGGTGCTCTTGCTGCGCAACTCGTCCAGGCTGCTCCAGAAACCGGTGGCGAGACCGGCCAGGTAGGCCGCGCCAAGGGCGGTGGTCTCCTTCATTACCGGCCGCTCGACCCGGGTACCGAGCACGTCCGACTGGAACTGCATGAGGAAGTTGTTGGCGGTGGCGCCGCCGTCCACCCGCAGGGACTTCAGGGCTTCGCCGGCGTCCTGCTGCATGGCATCCAGCACATCGCGGGTCTGGAAGGCGATGGATTCCAGGGTGGCGCGGATGATGTGGTCCACCTTGACGCCACGGGTCAGGCCGAACAGCGCACCGCGGGCATAGGGATCCCAGTAGGGCGCGCCCAGGCCGGTGAAGGCCGGGACCAGGTAGACGCCGTTGCTGTCGGTCACCTTGGTGGCGAAGTACTCGGAGTCCAGGGAGTCGTTGATCACCTTGAGTTCGTCGCGCAGCCACTGGACGGTGGAGCCACCGTTGAAGATGGCGCCTTCCAGGGCGTAGTTGACCTCGCCGCGGGGGCCGCAGGCGATGGTGGTCAGCAGGCCGTGCTGGGACTGTACCGCCTTCTCGCCGGTGTTCATCAGCAGGAAGCAACCGGTGCCATAGGTGTTCTTGGCCTGGCCGGGTTCCACGCACATCTGGCCGAACAGCGCCGCCTGCTGGTCGCCGGCGATACCGGCGATGGGGATGCCGGTGGTCTGGCCGCTGCCCAGGTGCGCGTGCCCATAGACCTCGGAGGAGGACTTCACTTCCGGCAGCATCTCGCGCGGGATGTCCAGCACCTCGAGCATGGTGGCGTCCCACTCGCGCTTGTGGATATCGAACAGCAGGGTGCGCGAGGCGTTGGTGTAGTCGGTCACGTGGGCCTGACCCTGGGTCATCTTCCAGATCAGCCAGGTATCGACGGTGCCGAACAGCAGCTCGCCGCGGCGGGCGCGTTCACGGCTGCCTTCGACATGATCGAGGATCCACTTGATCTTGGTGCCCGAGAAATAGGGGTCGATCACCAGGCCGGTGGTCTTGCGGATATGGTCTTCCATGCCGTCGCGCTTGAGCTGGTCGCAGATCGCGGTGCTCTGGCGGCTCTGCCAGACGATGGCGTTGTAGATGGGACGACCGGTGGTCTTGTCCCAGACGATGGCGGTTTCGCGCTGGTTGGTGATGCCGATGGCGGCGATCTGCTCGTTGCTGATGCTGGCCTGGGCCAGCGCCTCGACGAACACCGCGCTCTGGGTGGCCCAGATCTCCATGGGGTCGTGCTCGACCCAGCCGGCCTGCGGGTAGATCTGCGCGAATTCGCGCTGGGCGATGGTCACCACGTTGGCGTTGCGGTCCAGCACGATGGCGCGCGAGCTGGTGGTGCCCTGGTCGAGCGCGACGATGTACTGCTTGTTCTGGTCGGTCATGGTCTTGTTCCTTATTGTGATTCGCGGCGATCAGGACGCTTTGGAGGCGGAGGTCACTTCGGTGCGGGCACTGTCCTCGGCCTTGGCCGGGACGTCGCAGGCACCCGAAGCCAGGCCGGGCAGATGGCGGCAGATCAGCGCCTTGTAACCGGCGGCGCCCAGGCAGGCACCGACGATGGGGCCGAAGATGGGCACCAGGAAGTAGGGGATGTCGCGGCCACCGGTGAAGGCGATCTCGCCCCAGCCGGCAAAGAAGGTCATCAGCTTGGGTCCGAAATCGCGAGCCGGGTTCATGGCGAAGCCGGTCAGCGGACCCATGGAGCCACCGATCACGGCGATCAGCAGGCCGATCAGCAGGGGTGCGAGCGGGCCACGGGGCAGGCCGTTGCCGTCGTCGGTGAGGGCCATGATCATGGCCAGCAGGATGGCGGTGATGACGGCTTCGACCAGGAAGGCCTGGCCAACCGACAGGGACGGATGGGGATAGGTGGAGAAGACGCCGGCCAGCTCCAGGCTCGCCTGGCTGCCGCGGACCATGTGATGGGCCTGTTCATAATCGAAAAACAGGCTGCTGTAGAGGCCGTAGACCAGCGCCGCACCGCAGAAGGCGCCGGCCACCTGGGCCAGGATGTAGGCCGGGACCTTGCGTCTTTCGAAGCCACCGAACAGCCAGAGAGCGATGGTGACGGCCGGACTGAGATGCGCGCCGGAGACACCGGCGGACAGGTAGACCGCCATGCTCACGCCGACGCCCCAGATGATACTGATCTCCCAGAGGCCGAGAGTAGCGCCGCCGACCTTCGCGGCCGCCACGCAACCGGTACCGAAAAAGATGAGTAGGGCTGTGCCGAGGAATTCGGCGATGCATTGACCGCGTAGCGTTGGAGCCGGAAGAGTACTCATGGAGGAGCCTCGTGGTTGTTGTATTTATAGGTGGCCGGAGAGCCATTTGTTCGCAACCGAAAATCTAATTTCAAATATGAAAGCTGTCAAAGCTCCTGAGCGCAAAAACAGTGACGACGTTCGACAATTCATTGCCGATGCGACGCCGCCTGCTATTTTGGTCATAGGACTTCTGGCGACAACCGGCCGGTTGGCAGGTCTCAAGGTATAGCCGTTGCTGTCAGGGATCATCAGAGGCCGGGTGCCCGTGCGACGTCGATGCTTGCTGTTTCTCTTCTTCTGCTCAGGTAGCGCGCATGCCCCTAGAATTTCATCAGGTCGATGCCTTCACCGATCAGTTCTTCCGTGGCAATCCCGCCGCGGTCTACCGCCTGGACAGCTGGCCGGCCGATGAGCTGCTGCAGCGGATCGCCACCGAGCACAATCTTTCGGAAACCGCCTTCGTGGTGTGGGAGGAGGACACCTGGCGCATCCGCTGGTTTACCCCGCGGACCGAGGTACCCCTGTGCGGTCATGCCACCCTGGCTGCCGCGCACATCCTGTTCGAAATCTATGGCGAAGCGGGTGATCGCCTGGAGTTCATCAGTCAGTCGGGCGTCCTGCGGGTGTTTCGCGAAGCCGATGGACTGCTGGCGCTGGATTTCCCCGCGCTGGTGCCCACGGAGCAGGGGGTGACTCCCGAGCTGGAACGTGCCCTGCGGGTCTCGCCGGTGGATGCCCTGGCGGCGGACAAGCTGCTGGTGCTGCTGGAGTCGGAGCAGGCGGTGCGTGACTGCAAGCCGGACCTGGCGGCCATCGCCCGGCTCCCCTGGCAAGGCGTCATCGTGACCGCGCGGGGGCAGGAGGTGGACTTCGTTTCGCGCTTCTTCGCCCCGGCAGTGGGTGTGGATGAAGATCCCGTCACCGGTTCGGCGCATTGCAGCCTGATTCCCTACTGGTCGCGACGACTGGCCAAGCGGATGCTCACCGCCCAGCAGCTTTCGGCCCGTGGCGGACAGCTCAGGTGTCGACTGGAGGGCGACCGGGTCAGTATCGCCGGGCGGGCGGTGACGGTGCTGCGTGGACAGCTGTTGCTGTAGCGAAAGGGCCTCGACTGCCTGACGCAGCCGAGGCTTCTGCCGGGTTCAGGCGTGCAGCGGCGGCTTGATGAGAAATTCGAGCAGCGCCTTCTGGGCATGCAGGCGATTTTCGGCTTCGTCCCAGACCACCGCGCGGGCATCGTCCAGCAGGGTGTGGCTGATCTCTTCCCCGCGGTGGGCCGGCAGGCAGTGCATGAACAGCACATCGGGCGCGGCGCCATCGAGCAGTTGGGCGGTGACCTGGTAGGGCTTGAAGGCCGCCAGGCGCAGGCGGGTTTCCTCTTCCTGGCCCATGGAGGTCCAGACGTCGGTACTGACCAGGTGGGCCTGGGCCACCGCCTCGCGTGGATCCCGGGTCAGCTGCACGCGGTCGCCGGCGCGTTCGAGGAAGCGCGGATTGGGCTCATAGCCTTCCGGGCAGGCGATGCGCAGGCTGAAGTCGAGCTGCTCGGCCGCCTCGATGTAGCTGTTGCACATGTTGTTGCCATCGCCGATCCAGGCCACGGTCTTGCCGCGGATGTCGCCCCGGTGTTCGAAGAAGGTCTGCATGTCGGCGAGCAGCTGGCAGGGGTGCAGATCATCCGACAGGCCATTGATTACCGGCACCCTGGAATTGGCGGCGAAGGTGGTGAGCATCTCGTGGGCATAGGTACGGATCATCACGCCGTCGAGCATGCTCGACATGACGCGGGCGCTGTCCGGGACAGGTTCGCCGCGACCAAGTTGGGTATCACGGGAAGAGAGGAAGATCGCCTGGCCGCCGAGCTGGATCATGCCGGCCTCGAAAGAAAGGCGGGTACGGGTCGAGGCCTTTTCGAAGATCATGCCCAGGACGCGATTGCGCAGGGGCTCGTGCAGCACACCCCGGTTGCGCAGGGCCTTGAGCTCGATGCCGCGTGCGATGAGTTGCCGGAGTTCCTCGGGGGAACAGTCCATGAAAGAGAGAAAGTGGCGAACCGTCATTTCGTTACCCTAGCGTCCCGTCCCGGTAACGGCCGTCCATGGAGGACGCGGCGAACCTGAGAGCATGCCGTTTCAAACGGCGGAAAGACCAAAGGCGAAATGGTATAAGTTCATGTCGCATTTTACCACCATCGCAGGCCAGGCCCTTCGGGCAGGGCGGCTGGCCCGAGACGGATCAGTTGGCGGTAGCCTTACAGCAGGTCGGCGGGAACGTTGCCGCCGTTGTCTGCCAGCTTCTGCAGGACGGCCTTGTGCAGCCACATGTTCATCTGGGCGGAGTCGCCCAGCTTGTCGGCCGGGCAGTTCAGTTCCTTGGCCAGTTCCTGGCGGGCGGTCAGGCTGCTGTCCAGGTCGAGGAGCTTGAGCAGGTCGACGATGGAGGTCTTCCAGTTGAGTTGCTCGCCTTTCTGAGCGGCCAGGCCATCCAGCTTGGCGGCGACGTCCACCTGGCTCATATGGTTGCCAGCACCTGCGGGGGCGGTGCTACCGGCGGGCGTGGTGGTCTCGGTGGCACCGGTAGTGGGCGCGGCGGCAGGGGTGTCCGCGTGGGCTTCACCGATGCCGAGCTTGGATAGGATGGTGCTGAACAGGCTCATGGAGTTCTCCTGGGGGTCTTGGATCAGGCTTACCGAGCGGCGCCTACCCTTAACCTGACCACGGCCGCGTCCGCAAAGTTTGCTCGGCGGCGCGCCGGATCGTGGTCATGGCGGCGAACGGTGGTGCCGGAGCGTGGTCGATTTGCAGGTCGAGCCGCGCCTGTCATGGGCTGGACGTCGCGGAAATCCCGGCGTTCCACCGGCCTTTCCGTTACAATCGTCCCACCGTATTAGCGAGGTGCATCGTGGAAATCATCGATACCATCAAAGACCAGATTGCCAACAATCCCGTGCTGCTCTACATGAAGGGTTCGCCGAACGCGCCTCAGTGCGGCTTCTCTTCCCGCGCCGCTCAGGTGCTGATGGCCTGTGGCGAAAAATTCGCCTATGTCGACATCCTGCAGAATCCGGAAATCCGCGCCAACCTGCCCAAGTACGCCAACTGGCCGACCTTCCCCCAGCTGTGGGTCGGCGGTGAGCTGGTCGGCGGCAGCGATATCCTGGCCGAGCTTTATGAGAAGGGCGAGTTGCAGACCCTGATCAAGCAGGCCGTGGAAACCAAGGACGCCTGAGTCCCTGGCCCATGAAAAAAGCCCGCAGCGTGCGGGCTTTTTTTATGGGCGGCTGCCCGATCAATCGTCGTCGTGCATCTGCGACTGGATGTAGTTCTCGATCCCGACGCTGGCGATGAGGCTCAGCTGGGTCTCCAGCCAGTCGATATGTTCTTCCTCGGATTCGAGAATGCTCTTGAGCATGTCGCGACTCACATAGTCCCGGACGCTCTCGCAGTAGGTGATGGCTTCACGCAGGTCGGCCACGGCGCTGATTTCCAGGCGCAGGTCGCACTGGATCATCTCCTGGGTGTTCTCGCCGATCATCAGCTTGCCCAGGTCCTGCAGGTTGGGCAGGCCTTCCAGGAACAGGATGCGCTCGATCAGGCGATCGGCGTGCTTCATCTCGTCGATGGATTCCTTGTACTCGTGATGACCCAGCTTGCGGATACCCCAGTCGTTGTACATCCGCGAGTGCAGGAAATACTGGTTGATGGCCACCAGTTCGTTGCCGAGGATCTTGTTCAAATGCTGGATGACGGTGATATCGCCTTTCATGGCCGGACCTGCAAATCGGGTGGGATTGCCGGCAGTCTGAGCGTGGGAGGGCCCTTTGTCAAAAGCTTAAGTTGTTGAAAAATCGACGAAAATCGAACGGTAATCGAAAGCTTTTCCATCCTTTCCGTAAGCGTTTGATTAGACAATAAAAAAGCCGGACGCAAGGTCCGGCTTTTTTTGCAGGGGTATCGCTCAGGCGCGTGGGACGTCCAGCGCATAGGCGAGCTGCTGGGCGCCGTGCAGCTCACCGAGGGTTTCCTTGACCACCTGCTTGGCGAGGCAGGCGCACTTGCCGCACTGGGTGGCGCAACCCGTGCTTTCCCGGACTTCCCGATAACTGCAGCAGCCCTCATAGATGGCTTCGCGAATCTGCTTGTCGGTCACGCCACGGCAAAGACACACGTACATGGATCGCCTGCTGTATGAGTGGAGGTGCCGCCAAAGCTAATGACAATGAGAATGATTGTCAAAGTTGTAGGCGGCAAAATCTCATTAACGGCAGGGCGGGCGACGGACGGTCAGTCGAGATCGACCCAGCCGCCCATCTCCCGCCAGCGATTGACGATGCCGCAGAACAGCTCGGCGGTCTTCTCGGTGTCGTAGCGGGCCGAGTGGGCTTCGCGGTTATCGAACTCGATACCGGCGGCCTGGCAGGCCTTGGCCAGCACCGTCTGACCATAGGCCAGGCCGGCCAGGGTGGCGGTATCGAAGCTGGAGAAGGGGTGGAAGGGATTGCGCTTCAGGCCGCAGCGCAGCACAGCGGCATTGAGAAAGCCCAGGTCAAAGCTGCTGTTGTGACCGACCAGGATGGCTCTCTTGCAGCCGTTGGCCTTGAGCGACTTGCGCACGCCCTTGAAGATCTCGCTGAGCGCCTGCTCCTCGCCCACCGCCATGCGCAGCGGATGGTCGAGCTTGATGCCGGTGAACTCCAGCGCCGCCGGCTCGATATTGGCGCCGGCGAAGGGTTCGACGCGGAAGAAGTAGGTGTGATCCGGATAGAGCACTCCGTCCTCGTCCATGGCCACCGTAGTGGCGGCGATTTCCAGCAGGGCATCGGTGGCGGCATTGAAGCCACCGGTCTCGACATCCACCACCACCGGCAGGTAGCCACGGAAGCGGCGCGCCATGGGGATGCGCGAGTCGGACATCGGCTGGCTGGCGTCCAGTTCCTCGCTGAAGGTCTCGTCCATGCTCATGCGCCCACCTCCAGACGCCAGCGCAGGGTCTCGCCGGCGCGCAGCGGAATCACCTCGTGGTCACCGAAGGGCAGGGAGGTGGGGGCCTGCCAGTCCTCGCGGACCAGGGTGACGGTCTCGGTATTCCGCGGCAGGCCGTAGAAGTCGGCGCCGAAATGGCTGGCGAAGCCTTCCAGACGGTCGAGGGCATTGCGGCTCTCGAAGGCCTCGGCATAGAGCTCCAGGGCGCCGTAGGCGGTGTAGCAGCCGGCGCAGCCGCAGGCCGCTTCCTTGGCGTGACGGGCATGGGGTGCCGAATCGGTGCCGAGGAAGAACTTGGGATTGCCACTGGTGGCGGCGTCCAGCAGGGCGCTCTGGTGGGTGTTGCGCTTGAGGATCGGCAGGCAATAGAAGTGCGGCCGGATCCCGCCCACCAGCATGTGGTTGCGGTTGTACAGCAGGTGGTGGACGGTGATGGTGGCACCGACGTTGGCCGGGGCCTCGCGCACGAAGGCAGCGGCATCACCGGTGGTGATGTGCTCGAACACCACCTTCAGCGTCGGGAAGCGCTGGACGATACGCACCAGGTGCTCGTCGATGAATTTCTTCTCGCGGTCGAAGACGTCCACCTCGGCATGGGTGACCTCGCCGTGCACCAGCAGCGGCAGGCCGATCTCGGCCATGGCTTCCAGGGTGGGAAAGAGGTTGTCCAGCGAGGTCACGCCGGAATCGGAATTGGTGGTGGCGCCGGCCGGATAGAGCTTGGCGGCGTGCACGAAGCCGCTGGCCTTGGCGCTGCGTACCTCTTCCGGGCTGGTGCGGTCGGTGAGATAGAGCACCATCAGCGGTTCGAAGCGGCTGCCGGCCGGGCGCGCGGCCAGGATACGCGCGCGGTAGGCGGCGGCCTGCTCGGCATTGCGCACCGGTGGCACCAGGTTGGGCATGACGATGGCGCGACCGAATTCCCGGGCAGCGTCGGCGACGGTCTGCGGCAGGGCGGCGCCGTCGCGCAGGTGAATGTGCCAGTCATCGGGACGGGCAAGGGTGATCCGGTCGGTCATGCGGGATTCCAGGCTGCGGGAAAGTGGGGAAATGCTACCGGAAAAGGGGGTAGCCGGCATCCGTGCGGCGGGACCGTACTCAAGTTTTCCGCGCCTCCGACCGATAAGAAGCCCAGGTACTTTTTCTTTCCGGAGTCCGACGTGCGCCCGCGTTACCTCGTCCTTTCCTCTCTGCTGCTTGCCGTGCCGGCCTGGGGGATGACCTTCCAGAGCCGGCTCGAGAGCGTGGAATGGAAGGTCGAGGGCGACATCTTCGCCTGTCGCCTGCTGCAGCCCATTCCTCGTTTCGGCAGCGGCGGCTTCCTGCGTCGCGCGGGCGAGTCCACGGTGTTCGAGCTACGGCCCAATGGTCAGTGGCTGCCGGCGGGCAGTGCCAGCCTGAAGGCGGCGGCGGTGCCCTGGAAGCCGGGGCTGGGCGATATCAGCCTCGGCTCGGTCAAGGTCGTCGAGGGCGAGCAGGCGCTGGCCACCAGCGCGCAGCAGGCGCAGCGGCTGCTGGCGGGGTTGATGGAAGGGCGCATGCCCCAGGTCAGTCGCGCGGGCGCCCTGGACGACCGGGTCGAGGTCCGGCTGCTGCCGGTGCGCTTCGAGCCGGCCTACCAGCAGTTCCAGGCCTGTACCCAGAAGCTGCTGGCGGTCAATTTCGAGCAGATCCGCCATTCCCAGGTCAATTTTCCGGGCGGCGGGGATACCCTGGACGATCTGGCCAAGGCCAAGCTCGATCTCATCGATGAGTACCTGAAGGCCGATCCGACGGTCAATCACGTCATCGTCTCGGGCTACAGCGACAACCAGGGCACGCGCCTGGATAACCGCCAGGAGTCCCGGCTGCGCGCCATCGCGGTGATGGAGTACCTCAAGAGCAAGGGCTTCGCCGCGGAGCAGATCGAATTGCGCTTCTTTGGCGAGCAGTACCCCGTGGCGCCCAACAGCAGCAGGGCCAATCGCGCGCTCAATCGCCGGGTGACCCTGGTGTTCTCGCGGGTGCCGCCAAGCGCCGAGCCTCCAGCTGCGGCAACCACCAGCACCGCGGCCAATCCGGCCGAACCGCCGGCGCCCACCCCGGCACCGCCGGCCAAGCCCAAGGGCTGATCCGCCCCGACCGCATGTCGCCCAGACATCAGAGTGCGTCGCGCCCCTGTAAAAGCAGCGAGGCGACCAGTAGAATTGTCGCTTTCCGACTCAACGCAACACACGGGAGCGAACGGCATGGCGGATGTGAAGAAGGTAGTCCTGGCGTATTCCGGCGGCCTGGACACCTCGGTGATCCTCAAGTGGCTGCAGGATACCTATAACTGCGAAGTGGTGACCTTCACCGCTGACCTCGGCCAGGGCGAGGAAGTCGAACCGGCACGCGCCAAGGCCAAGGCCATGGGCGTCAAGGAAATCTACATCGACGACCTGCGCGAAGAGTTCGTCCGCGACTTCGTCTACCCGATGTTCCGTGCCAACACCGTCTACGAAGGCGAGTACCTGCTGGGTACCTCCATTGCCCGTCCGCTGATCGCCAAGCGCCTGATCGAGATCGCCAACGAGACCGGCGCCGACGCCATCTCCCACGGCGCCACCGGCAAGGGCAACGACCAGGTGCGTTTCGAGCTGGGCGCCTATGCGCTCAAGCCGGGCGTCAAGGTGATCGCACCCTGGCGCGAGTGGGACCTGCTGTCCCGCGAGAAGCTGATGGACTACGCCGAAAAGCACCAGATCCCGATTGAGCGCCACGGCAAGAAGAAGTCGCCGTACTCCATGGACGCCAACCTGCTGCACATCTCCTACGAGGGCGGCGTGCTGGAAGACACCTGGACCGAGCACGAAGAAGACATGTGGCGCTGGACCAAGTCTCCGGAAGCCGCGCCGGACACCCCGACCTACCTCGAGCTGACCTACCGCAATGGTGACATCGTCGCCATCGACGGCCAGGAGCTGAGCCCGGCCACCGTGCTGGCCGAACTGAACCGCATCGGCGGCGAGAACGGCATCGGTCGCCTGGACATTGTCGAGAACCGCTACGTCGGCATGAAGTCCCGTGGCTGCTACGAGACGCCTGGCGGCACCATCATGCTCAAGGCCCACCGCGCCATCGAGTCCATCACCCTCGACCGCGAGGTGGCTCACCTCAAGGACGAGCTGATGCCCAAGTACGCCAGCCTGATCTACACCGGCTACTGGTGGAGCCCCGAGCGGCTGATGCTGCAGAAGATGATCGACGCCTCCCAGGCCAGCGTGAACGGCGTGGTACGCCTGAAGCTGTACAAGGGCAACGTCATCGTTGTCGGCCGCAAGTCCGACGAGTCGCTGTTCGATGCCAACATCGCCACCTTCGAAGAAGACGGCGGCGCCTACAACCAGGCCGACGCGGCGGGCTTCATCAAGCTCAACGCCCTGCGCATGCGCATCGCTGCTGGCAAGGGTCGTACCCTGCTGTAAGGGTCGCCGCGCAACGCAAAACCCCAGCCTCGGCTGGGGTTTTTCATGGGCTACAGATCGAAGTCGTACTCGGAGATCTGCCGCTTCAGGCGACGCTCTTCGAGCATGTCGTCGATCAGACGCCGCTTGGTCAGATTGGTCTTGCTGATGACGATGGGCTCGACGGTTTCAGGCGTCTCGCCATCGGTCTCGAAATCTTCGTCTACATCGATGTCGCTTTTGTCTTCGGCCATGGGTAACTCCGGCAAGGCTGGACAGGGTCACACGCCAGTCATCGACGGGGCTGCGGACCTTTTCGCGCACCTTATAGCGACAAAGCAAGGGCCGGTAAAAAAGATTTTTTCAATCGCCAAAGGGCTTTGGTGCGCCCTTTTTCAATCGTCAGAGGTTTTTGCCTTGTATTCGCAGAGATCCTCGATGCGGCAGCTGCCGCAGCGGGGCTTGCGCGCCTGGCAGACATAGCGGCCGTGCAGGATCAGCCAGTGGTGGGCATCCAGCAGGAAATCCTTCGGCACCACCTTGAGCAGCTTGAGCTCGACCTCCACCACGTTCTTGCCCGGGGCGAGATTGGTTCTGTTGCTGACGCGGAAGATATGGGTATCCACCGCCATGGCGAGCTGACGGAAAGCGGTGTTGAGCACTACGTTGGCGGTCTTGCGCCCCACGCCGGGCAGGGCCTCCAGTTCCTCGCGGGTCTCGGGCACCGCACCGCCATGGCGTTCCAGCAGCAGCCGGCAGGTCTCGATGACGTTCTTGGCCTTGCTGTTGTAGAGCCCGATGGTCTTGATGTACTCCGACAATCCCGCCACGCCCAGGTCCAGGATGGCCTGGGGCGTGTTGGCCACCGGATAGAGGCGGGCGGTGGCCTTGTTGACGCTGACGTCGGTGGCCTGGGCCGAGAGGATCACCGCGATCAGCAGCTCGAACGGCGAGGCGTAGGCCAATTCCGTCTTGGGATCGGGGTTGTCCTCGTGCAGCCGGCGAAAGATCTCCAGGCGTTTGGCGGCATTCATCGGTCGGTTCGCTCTTCCAAGGCCGTGAGGTGGTGAGCCGCCTGCTGAGCGGCGCTGCGCAGGGTTTCCAGCTGGGCGCTCTGCGGGGGTGTGGGCTCGCTACCGAAGGCCCGCTCGGCCTTGGTCAGCTGGGCGCGTGCCAGGGTGGCAGCGATCCGCGCCTGCCTGAGCGCAGCGGGGTCGGCGGACGGCTGCGCCAGGGCCGGCGCACTGGCGCTGGCGGGCCCCTGCTGCGCCCTGTCGAGGGCCGTCTGCGCCTGCTGGGCCGCTTCACGCAACTGCTGCACCTGGGTTTCCAACGCGGGCGTACCGTACTGGACCAATTGCCGCTCGGCCTTCTGCAGGGCGACACGCGCCATGGCGGCAGCGATCTTCAGCGGCTTGAGTGAGGATTCCGCCGTGGCGAGGGGCTCTGCAGCCGTGGCGGTCGCAGGTGGCACCTGACGGCGCTGGCGCTCGGCGTCCAGTCGTTCGCGGTCCCGTTGCAGGCGGGACTGGCGGGCGTCGAAGCGGCGCCGATAGTAGTGCGCGCGCTGACGCTCCGCCGTGCGGTCGACCGGTGCCGGGACCGCCACCAGATCGATGCAGTCCACCGGGCAGGGTGCCAGGCACAGCTCGCAACCGCTGCATTCGTTCTCGATCACCGTGTGCATCAGCTTGGCCGCGCCCAGGATGGCATCGGTGGGGCAGACCTGGATGCACTTGGTGCAGCCGATGCATTCATCCTCGCGGATCACCGCGCGCTGGCTGGGTGTGACCGGATAAGGCGAGTCCAGGGGCAGCGTCGGGCGCTGGAGCAGGGTCGAGAGTTCCAGGATGGTGGCCGCGCCACCGGGCGGGCACTTGTTGTGCGCCTCACCCGCGGCGATGCCCGCCGCATAGGGCTGGCAACCGGGGTGGCCGCATTTGCCGCACTGGGTCTGCGGCAGCAGGGCGTCGATGGCGGTGATGAGGGTGGCGTGAGCGTTCATGATCAGGGTCGGGGCTGGAGGAAGAACGGCGCCCTGAGAGCCTGCTCAAAGTCGGCTGCGCGTCGGCCAAACTGCGTTGAAAATGGCTTCGGAATGCTCATTTACGCTTTGTAAACTCCGCTTCCTCAGCCATGTTCGCCTTGTTTGTCGCTAGCTCGCTCGCCTTTGAGCAGGCTCTCGGCGCCGTTGCTGTCACATCACCCGCTGGCCGGGCTTGGCGCCGCTGTCGGGACTGAGCAGGTGGATCTCGCTGCCGCCGGGGCCGGCGGCCAGGACCATGCCTTCGGAGACGCCGAACTTCATCTTGCGAGGCGCGAGGTTGGCGACGTACAGGGTCAGGCGGCCTTCGAGCTGGCTCGGCTCCGGGTAGGCGCTCTTGATGCCGGAGAAGACGTTTCGCTTGGCATCGCCGATGTCCAGGGTCAGGCGCAGGAGCTTGTCGGCGCCTTCGACGAATTCGGCTTTCTCGATCAGGGCGATGCGCAGGTCGACCTTGGAAAAGGTATCGAAGTCGATGGTCTCGGCCAGCGGGGCCTTGCTCAGTTCGCCATTGCCGGCGGGCTGGGGAGCGGCCTGGGCAGCCAGGTCTTCCTTGGAAGCGTCGATCATGGTCTGCACCTTGGCGGGTTCGATGCGGGTGAGCAGGGGCTGGAAGGCGTTGAGCTGATGATTGGCCAGGCGGGTGTCGAGGTCGGCCCAGGTCAGGGGGGCGACGTTGAGGAAGGCCTCGGCGGCGGCGGTCAGGTTGGGCAGTACCGGCTTGAGCAGGATCGCCAGCTGGCGGAACAGCTCGATGCCCTGGGCGCAGATGGCCTGCACTTCGTCGGCCTTGCCGTCCTGCTTGGCCAGGCTCCAGGGCGCCTGGTCGGCGATCCAGGCGTTGGCGCGGTCGGCCAGGGCCATGATCTCGCGCATGGCGCGGCCGAAGTCACGGGTCTCGTAGGCCTCGGCGATGCTGGGCGTGGCGGCGCGGAAGGCGGCTTCCAGCTCGGGCGCGGCCTGGGCGTCCACCAGCAGGCCGGCATTGCCCTTGTGGATGAAGCCGGCGCAGCGGCTGGCGATGTTGACCACCTTGCCCACCAGGTCGGAATTGACCTTCTGCACGAAGTCCTCGAGGTTCAGGTCGATGTCCTCGACGTGGCGAGAGAGCTTGGCGGCGAAGTAGTAGCGCAGGTATTCGGGATTCAGGTGATCCAGGTAGGTGCGCGCCTTGATGAAGGTACCGCGGGACTTGGACATCTTCTGGCCGTCGACGGTGAGGAAACCGTGGACGCTCAGCGCGGTCGGCTTGCGGTAGCCGGCGCCTTCGAGCATGGCCGGCCAGAACAGCGCATGGAAGTTGACGATGTCCTTGCCGATGAAGTGGTACAGCTCGGCGGTGCTGTCCTTGTTCCAGTAGGCGTCGAAGTCCAGGTCGTCGCGACGATCGCAGAGATTCTTGAAGCTGGCCATGTAGCCGATGGGCGCGTCCAGCCAGACATAGAAGTACTTGCCCGGAGCGTCGGGGATCTCGAAGCCGAAGTAGGGCGCATCCCGGGAGATGTCCCATTCCTGCAGCCCGGCGTCCAGCCATTCGGCGATCTTGTTGGCCACCGATTCCTGCAGGGCACCGCTGCGGGTCCAGCCCTTGAGCATCTCGGCGAAGTCGGGAAGCTTGAAGAAGAAGTGCTCGGATTCACGCAGCACCGGGGTCGCGCCGGAGATGGCCGACTTGGGATCCTTCAGTTCGGTGGGCGCATAGGTGGCGCCGCACTTCTCGCAGTTGTCGCCGTACTGGTCGGCGCTGCCGCACTTGGGGCAGGTGCCCTTGATGAAGCGGTCGGCCAGGAACATCTGCTTGTCCGGGTCGAAATACTGGGTGACCGGCCGGGTGGCGATATGGCCCTTCTCGCGCAGCTTCAGGTAGATGGCGCGCGACAGCTCGCGATTCTCTTCCGCGTGGGTAGAGTGGAAGTTGTCGAAGGCCACGCCGAAGTCGGCAAAGTCGGCGCTGTGCTCGCGCTTGACGTTGTCGATCAGCTGCTCGGGCGTGATGCCCTCGCGCTCGGCGCGCAGCATGATGGCCGAACCGTGGGCGTCGTCGGCGCAGACATAGATGCACTGGTTGCCGCGCAGCCGCTGGAAGCGGGCCCAGATGTCGGTCTGGATGTACTCGACCATGTGGCCGAGATGGATGGAGCCGTTGGCATAGGGCAGGGCGCTGGTGACGAGAATCTTGCGGGGCTCGGTCATGGTCTTGGCTGGATCGCGGCGCTGATAAATTGACCGACCATCATAGCGAAATGGCCGGTCGGTTTCATCCGTGGGGATGGGCGATGACTGGAGCTGGCCTAGAGATCGGCCAGTTGCCAGTAAAGAGCGCTGACCATGGCCGCGCCCAGGGCGGCGCTGCGGGCACCGTTCCAGCCGACGTCCGGGCGGGGATCGTTGGCGTTGTCCTTGAATGGCAGCTCCAGGGTCAGGGCCAGGCAGCCATGGGTATAGCCGACGTACTTGGTGGCGAGCTTGAGGGTCTCGCTGCCGAAATGACCGCGGGGATAGCCGTACCGGGTCTGGAAATCCGGGCTGGCGCGCTGGAAGCGCTGCAGGAAGGCCTGCTGCTCGGCTTCCTCGCGCTCGCCGAAGGTGGGCAGACCGTTGCAGCCGTCGACGAAGACATAGGGCAGGGCCTCGTCGCCGTGGATGTCGAGGAACAGGTCGCAGCCGCTCGCGGCGATGGCGCGGCGTACCGCCAGCACCTCGGGACTGCGTCCTTCGTCCGGCTCCAGCCATTCGCGGTTGAGGTTGGCGCCGGCGGCGTTGGTGCGCAGATTGCCCAGCGCCGAGCCGTCGGGATTCATGTTGGGCACCACGTGCAGTACCGCATGCTCCAGCAGCTTGGCACCGACCGGGTCGCCCTGGTGTTCGCCCAGGCCGAGCAGGCGGCGCAGCAGGCCTTCGACGAACCACTCGGCCATGGGCTCACCGGGGTGCTGGCGGGCGATGATCCAGATGTTCTTCTTGCCAGCGCCTGGGGTGCCGATGCGCAGCAGGTCCAGCGAACGTCCCAGCAGCGAACGGCCGACGGTTTCCAGACGGACGGCGGGATGGCGTTGCGCCTCGCCCATGAAGGCCAGGTGACGGCTCTCCGGATAGGGTTCGAAATAGGCGAAGAACAGGCTGTCGTGTTCCGGGGTGACGGTCCAGCTCAGGGTCTTGCCGTCATAGCGGCTGGGAATGCGGAACCACTCCTGGCCGCAATAGCTGGCGACCACGCCATAGTCGCGCCAGCCCTCTGGGTAGGCGCACTCGCCGGCGTTGTCGAAGCTCAGCTGGCAGGGCAGGCCGCGGGCGCCTTCGAGACGGAAATGGAACCACTGGGTGAAGGGCGAGGCGGTGTCCGGGCGGATGCGCAGGCGGATGTCCGCGTGATCGGCCAGGGACAGCACCTCGACGGCGCCGCTGTCGAAGGTGGAACTGATGTGCAGGGAAGAGGCGTTCACGCAGGACTCCACGGGCGAGGGGAAAGCCGGGAGTGTAGCGCCGCGTGGATAGGCTTTAGCAAGGACAGTGGGTAGCATAGGCCGCAGCTTCTCTTTCCTATCCGCTGTTTCCGGGAGTCCGCATGACCGCTCCGACTCGCGAGGCCATCGAGGCCGCGCTGCGCCAGTATCACGATCCCTATCTCGAACAGGACCTGCTCAGCGCCGGCGCCCTGCGCGACCTCGCGCTGGACGGTGGCAGGGTGCGCGCCCGCTTCGAGCTGGGCTATGCCGCCGGACTGTTCAAGGGTGGCCTGGCCCAGGTGCTCAAGACCGCGTTGGAGAACGTGCCCGGGGTCGAGACCGCCGAGATCCAGGTCGATTGCCTCATCGCGCCTCACGCCGCCCAGCCGCAGCTGGAGGCCATGGGCAACGTCAAGAACATCATTGCCGTGGCCTCGGGCAAGGGCGGGGTGGGCAAGTCCACCACCGCCGCCAACCTGGCCCTGGCGCTGGCCCGCGAAGGGGCCCGGGTCGGCGTGCTGGACGCCGACATCTATGGCCCCAGCCAGGGCATCATGTTCGGTTTCGCCGAGGGCACCCGGCCCGAGGTGCGCGACGAGAAGTGGTTCATCCCGCTGCAGGCCCATGGTGTCGAGGTCATGTCCATGGCCTTCCTGACCAATGACAAGACCCCGGTGGCCTGGCGTGGCCCGATGGTCTCCGGCGCCCTGATCCAACTGATCACCCAGACCGCCTGGAACGACCTTGACTACCTGGTGATTGACATGCCGCCGGGCACCGGCGATATCCAGCTGACCCTGGCGCAGAAGGTGCCAGTGGCCGGCGCGGTGATCGTCACCACGCCCCAGGACCTGGCCCTGCTGGACGCCAGGAAGGGTGTGGAGATGTTCCAGAAGGTCAACATCCCGGTGCTCGGGGTGGTGGAGAACATGGCGGTGCACATCTGCTCCAACTGCGGCCACGCCGAGCACCTGTTCGGCGAAGGCGGCGGTAGCAAGCTGGCCGAGCAGTACGGCGTGGATCTCCTGGCTTCCTTGCCGCTCGCCATGGCCATCCGCGAGCAGGCCGACGCCGGACGTCCCACCGCCATCGCCGATCCCGACAGCCAGATCGCGCTGATCTACCAGGAACTGGCGCGCAAGGTCGGCGCCCGCATCGCCCAGGGCGGCCAGGCCGGCGGCGGCATGCCGACCATCACCGTCAGCGACGACTGATTTCGTGCGTTCGCCTTTGAGACCGCGCCGCTATCCAATACAATGCGCGGTCAATTTTTCGCCCCGGAGCTAGACCTGCCATGAGCATCAAATCGGACAAGTGGATTCGCCGCATGGCCCAGGAGCACGGCATGATCGAGCCCTTCGTCGAGCGCCAGATGCGCGGTGCGGACGACAGCCGGGTGATCTCCTACGGGGTGTCCAGCTACGGCTACGACGTGCGCTGCGCCAACGAATTCAAGGTGTTCACCAACATCCATTCGGCGGTGGTGGACCCGAAGAACTTCGACGACAAGAGCTTCGTCGACGTGGTCAGCGACGTCTGCATCATTCCGCCGAACTCCTTCGCCCTGGCCCGCACCGTGGAATACTTCCGCATCCCGCGCGACGTCCTGACCATCTGCCTGGGCAAGAGCACCTATGCCCGCTGCGGCATCATCGTCAACGTCACCCCGCTGGAGCCCGAGTGGGAAGGCCACGTGACCCTGGAGTTCTCCAACACCACGACCCTGCCGGCCAAGATCTACGCCAACGAGGGCGTGGCCCAGATGCTGTTCCTGCAGTCCGACGAGGCCTGCGAGGTCTCCTACAAGGATCGCGGCGGCAAGTACCAGGGCCAGCGCGGCGTGACCCTGCCACGCGCCTGATCCGCAGCTGTTCGAGCGAAGCCGCCTGTTGGGCGGCTTCGCTGTTTCCGGGCCTCAAGAATCGACCGCTGCCGCCGATAGCCTGTGACCTGACTTATCTTTGGAGTGGACTTTCCATGGCCGGCATTCTCGACACCGTCGATCAACGCACCCAGCTGGTTGGCGAGAATCGTCTGGAAATTCTCATGTTTCAGCTGTCCAGCCGGCAGATGTTCGCCATCAACGTGTTCAAGGTGCAGGAAGTCCTCAAGCTGCCGCGCCTGACCCAGATGCCCAAGCGCCATCCGATGATCTGCGGCGTCGTCCACCTGCGGGGTCAGACCCTGCCGGTGATCGATCTGGCCGCCGCCATCGGCATGCGACCCATCACGCCCGACGAGAACAGCACCATCATCGTTACCGAGTACAACCGCTCGGTGCAGGCCTTCCTGGTCGGCAGCGTCGATCGCATCATCAACCTCAACTGGGACAGCATCCAGGCTCCGCCCGGCGGCGCTGGACGCCAGCACTACCTGACCGCCATCACCCGCATCGAAGACCGTCTGGTGGAGGTGATCGACGTGGAAAAGGTGCTGGCCGAGATCGCCCCCTACAACGTCAAGGTCTCCCAGGAGCGCCTGGCCGATCCGCTGCTGGCCAAGGCTCGCGGTCGCGAGGTGCTGCTGGTGGACGACTCCAGCACCGCCATCGGCCAGCTGCGCGACACCCTGGTGCAGCTGGATCTGAAATTCCACGTCGCCACCGATGGCCTGCAGGCCCTGCGCAAGCTCAAGGCCTGGGCCGACGAGGGCGTGGTGCTGACCGAGAAGCTGCTGATGGTCCTGACCGATGCCGAGATGCCGGAAATGGACGGCTATCGCCTGACCACCGAGATCCGCCAGGATTCGCGGCTCGCCGACCTCTATGTGGTGCTGCACACCTCGCTGTCGGGCAGCTTCAACGAAGCCATGGTGAAAAAGGTGGGCTGCAACGCCTTCCTCTCCAAGTTCCAGCCCGATCAACTGGTCGAGGAAGTACGCCGGCGCCTGGCGCTGGCCGAGGAGTAATCCTCGCGGTTTCGCCGCTCCGGCGCCTCCCTTACACTGGCGGCCTTTGTCCGCCGCCAGGAAGCCGCGCCCATGTCGCACCTCAGTGCCCTCTATCGTTATCCCGTCAAGTCGACGGCCGTGGAATCCCTCGTCCAGGCCGAGGTGGATGCCCTGGGCCTGGTGGGTGACCGCCGCTGGATGGTGGTGGATGCCGACACCGGCCGCTTCCTGACGCTGCGCCAGCTGGCGCAGATGAATCACATCGAGGCGCGCTGGCTGGCTGCCGACCGGCTGCGCCTGAGCGCGCCCGGCCGGACGCCGCTCGAGGTGGCGGTGCCGGATACCACCGGCGAACAACTGGGCGTGACCATCTGGCGCGACACCCTGCAGGCGCCGGTCGCCGCGGCGGCAGATGCCTGGTTGAGCGACTTCCTCGGTCGCCGCTGCCGCCTGGTGCACATCGCCGAAAGCCATGCCCGGCAGATCAATACCGATTTCGCCGAGCCGGGGCAGAAGGTGCATTTCGCCGACGGCTTCCCCTTGCTGCTGACCAGCGAGGCCTCCCTGGCCGATCTGGTGGCGCGGGTAGGCAAGCCGCTGGACATGCTGCGCTTCCGGCCAAATCTGGTGGTGGAGGGTACGCCCGCATACGCCGAAGATGGCTGGAAGCGCCTGCGCATCGGCGCGGTGGACTTCGCCGTCGCCTGTCCCTGCTCGCGCTGCATCGTCATCACCCAGGATCCGCTGACCGGTGAAAAGGATCCGGATCGACAGCCGCTCACGGCCTTGCGCGAATACCGCTTCCAGGACAATCGCATGCTGTTCGGCATGAACGTCATCCCCCTGGGGCGCGGCACCATCGAAGCCGGCATGCCGGTGGAGGTGCTGGAATGAATCCCGTGCGGCGTGTGGCGCTGGTCAGTCCGGCGGGTGCGGTCAAGGAAGAGCTGGTCACGGTGGCGATCGAGCAACTGCAGGCCGCCGGCATCGAAGCGGTGCTGGGCGAACAGGCGCTCAAGCGCCATCGCTATCTCGCCGGTACCGCCGAGGAGCGCGCCGCCGATCTGCACTGGGCTTTCAGCCAGGCGGACGTGGATGCGGTCTGGTGCCTGCGCGGCGGTTACGGATCCGCGCAACTGCTGCCCTGGCTGGACTGGTCGCGGCTGTCCAGCAGCAAGGGCCGGCCGCTGATCGGCTATTCCGACCTGACGGTGCTGCTGGAGGCCTTTCACCGCCGCGGTCTCACCGCCATCCACGGCCCGGGCGCCCTGGATTGGGGGCGTCGTGACGAGGATCCGGCTACCCAGGCGGCCCGTACCCGCTCGCTGGAATCGGTCCTGGAACTGTGCGCGGGCAGCCGTCCGGCCTGGCAGCTGGAGCGCCTGGCCGGCCCGACCCAGGTGCCTGCCGGCGAACTGATCGGCGGCAACCTGACTACCCTGGCCAGCGTGGTCGGGACCGCCGCTGCCCTGCGCCCCCACGACGGCGCCATCCTCATGCTGGAAGACGTCGGCGAGCCCTACTATCGACTGGAGCGCAGCCTCTGCCAGTTGCTCGGCAACCTCACCGAGCACCGCATCGGCGCGGTCTGCCTGGGCACCTTCACCGACTGCCCGCCGCGTAACGTCGAGCAGTCGCTGGAAGAGATCTTCGTCGAATGGCTGGCGCCGCGCGGCATCGCCCTCTATCGCGGCCTGCCCAGCGGCCATGGGCCGGAAAACCAGGCCTGGCCCTATGGCGCCCGCGTGCGTCTGGAAGCGGGTCGCCTGCAGGTGCTTTAAGCCTGACCAGCCCCTGGGCGGATCAGTCCGCCCAGGGCGAAGCCAGTTCCAGCTTGCGCAGCAGCTGGCGCTTCTTGCTGTTGTAGCCCTGCATCCGCACCAGCAGTTCATCCAGGGTGGCGACCGCCTTGAGGATGTGCGGGCCCTTGTTGAGCATCACGCATTCGGCGCGGACCCCGGTGGCGGCATCGGTGATCTCGGCGCGCGAAGGCGAACCCTTCTTGGCCAGGTTTTCCAGCACCTGGGTCGCCCAGATCACCGGCACGTGGGCCGCTTCGCACAGGCAGAGAATGTCCTCTTGCAGCGCCGCCAGGCGCTCGAAGCCGCCTTCCACCGCCAGGTCGCCGCGGGCGATCATCACGCCGAAGCCGCCGCGCTGCATGCCCGCCAGCAGCAGTGCGGGAAGGTTGTCGAAGCCCCGACGGGTTTCTATCTTCAGCACCACACCCAGGTGCTCGGCCTGCAGGCGCTCCAGTTCCGCGAGCAGCGCGCGGACGTCGTCCGCGCTGTTGACGAAGGACATCTCGATGCCGTCCGCATGCTCGGCGGCAAAGGCCAAGGCCGCGAGGTCCTGTTCGCCCAGCGCTGCCAGCCGCAGGGTACTCTGGGGAAAGTTGATGCCCTTGTCGCCCTTGAGCTTGGCGCCGCCCGGCGCCTGGGTGATGCGGATCTGCAGCGCGTCCTGATCGGCGCGTTCGATCAGCCCGCCGATCTTGCCATCGTCGAACCAGACCGGCTCGCCGCTACGGACGTCGGCGAACACCTGGGGCAGGGTGCAGCCCAGGGTGGCGGGTGTCAGCAGGCACCCGCCGCTGTCCTGGCTGGCGGGCCGACCGGGCGTCTGGTCGGCGGTCAGGATCAGCAGATCGTCCTCGGCCAGCCGCAGGGCGCCCGGCTGCGGGGCGAAGTCGCCGATGCGGCTGTGCCGCCTGCGTCCATCGCGATCGACGCTCAGGCGCAGGCCGGGCGTGAGGTAGGTGGTCTTGGTCGCCTCCGCCCAGCAGCCGCGATCGCCGACCTCGACCACCGTCCAGCGCCGCCGCGCCTGCCGGGTGTCCACCAGGCGGATGCAGTCGCCCGCCTGCAGATTCTTCAGCCAGCGTTCGCCCACCTGGAGGCTGGCAGTCGCCGGGGAGGGCGCTGGTCGCGGTCGGCGGCGGCCGGTCAGCCAGATCCGCGCCGGCTGGCGGACGCGGCCCTGGGCGTCGCGCTCGGGCTTGACCTTCTTTACCGCCACGCCCGTGGCGATGGGCCCGGTGCGCAGCTTGGGGCCCGGCAGGTCCATGAATACCTTGCAGGGCTGGTCCAGCTCCGCGCTGGCCCGCCGCACGTGTTCGATCATGCGCGTCCAGCTGGCCGGTTCGTCGTGGGCGCAGTTGATGCGCGCGCAATCCATATGGCCCGCCAGCAGGTCGCGTACCAGCGCATAATCGTCTGCGGCCTCGCTGGGCAAGGTGACCATGATGCGTACCTCCCGCGCGGCGGCGGGCGTGCCGAACAATGCCCGCGCATGGTCTGCCAGGGGATTGGCGGCCATGGTCGTCGGCCGCGTCGCCGGGCGGCCACCGAGCAGGCGCTCCAGGGTGTTGATGAGGGTCGCCACGGTCGGCAGCACGGCGGCTTCGGAGCGCCCCAGGGACGATAGCCCCAGGGCGGAGAGTTGCAGTTGCAGGTCATGCAGATCGTTGTCGCGCAGTGTCAGATAGGCGAGCAGATTCTGGGCACTGGCGCGGTAGGCGGGATTGAGCGCCTGCCGATCCAGCCGCGGCTCGGCGGCGGCCTGCTCCAGGGCACCTTGCAGGGCGCGTAGCTTATCCAGCAGGGTGGCGAGAGCCTGATCGGAGGTTCGGGAACGCGAGGTCGAACGGGACGGCACGCTAGATCTCCAGCAGAGGGCCCAGGCGAGACGCTCACCGGGCGTTCCTGTCTCGGACCCATGGCCGCCGCAGAAGTGAAAAGCCAAGTGTTGCCAGACATTAGCGGCAGATGGCCACTGCTCGCGGAGGCTGCCGCTGGCGCCCATAGGGAGTCGGCGAGGATGCTGCTATGATGCGCGGCCTTGACGACCCCCGTTTTCAGGTACCCGCCATGGTGCAGATTTCCGAACGTCTCCTGGTCCAGGCCCATCTGGCCGCCAAGCAGCCCAAGGCGCTCGGGCCGGACGAGATCGCGGCCTACAAGACCGCCATCGCCCGCGAGCTCAAGGCGCAGAACGCGGTGCTGCTCGCCCATTACTACACCGATCCGCTGATCCAGGCGCTGGCCGAGGAGACCGGCGGTTGCGTCGCCGATTCCCTGGAGATGGCCCGCTTCGGCAATCGCCACCCGGCGTCCACCGTGGTGGTGGCCGGGGTCAAGTTCATGGGCGAGACGGCCAAGATCCTCAATCCGGAAAAGCGCGTGCTGATGCCGACCCTGGAGGCCACCTGCTCCCTGGACCTGGGTTGCCCGGTGGAGGAATTCTCCGCCTTCTGCGACCAGCATCCCGAGCGCACCGTGGTGGTCTACGCCAACACCTCGGCCGCGGTGAAGGCCCGCGCGGACTGGGTGGTCACCTCCGGCTGCGCGCTGGACATCGTCGAGCATCTGATGGACAACGACGAGACCATCCTCTGGGCGCCCGATCGCCACCTGGGTCGCTATATCCAGCGCGAAACCGGTGCCGACATGCTGCTGTGGGAAGGCTCCTGCATCGTCCACGAGGAGTTCAAGGCCAGCCAGCTGGAAGACCTCAAGCGGCTCTATCCGGAAGCGGCCATCCTGGTGCATCCCGAGTCGCCCGAGGCGGTGATCGAGCTGGCCGACCATGTCGGCTCCACCAGCCAGATGATCAAGGCGGCCCAGACACTGCCCAATCGCCAGTTCATCGTCGCCACCGATCGCGGCATCTTCTACAAGATGCAGCAGGCCTGCCCCGACAAGACCTTCATCGAGGCGCCCACCGCCGGCAACGGCGCCGCCTGTCGCAGCTGCGCCCACTGTCCCTGGATGGCGATGAACACCCTGGAGCGCACCCTCAACTGCCTGCTCGACGGCTCCGGCGAGGTGCTGGTCGATCCGGCGCTCATCCCCCGGGCGGTCAAGCCGCTCAAGCGCATGCTCGACTTCACCCAGGCGCTGCAGCTGCAGACCAAGGGTAACGCCTAGCGCAGGATCTCTTCGCTCAGCTTGCGCTGGGCGATCATTTCCTGCTGGCGGGCGTCGATCCGCGCGGCCAGCTGATAGTTGCTGGCGGCGCGCTGCTTGGCGAACCCCAATTGCTGGATCGCCTGGTTGTAGTCCCCGGTCAGGGCGAAGTACTCGGCTCGTGCCTGATGCACCCCGACCAGATCCCCGGCCTGGCCGCGAACGTCCGCCGCCTGATTCCACAGGTCCGGATCGATCGGCCGCTGCTTGATCAGTTTGTCGAGCAACTGGCTGGCGGCCTTGGCCTGCTTGGTGCGGCCGAGCATGTCTACCTGGGCCAGACTCACGGCCAGATCGTCCGGATAGAGGTCCATCAGCCGCTGCACGCGTTTCTGAGCGTCAGGCAGGCGATTGGCGGTAATGTCCAGATCGACCTGGGCGAGGTTGTAGCTGATGTCGTCCGGGGCCTTGCGCAGCAGCGGCGCGAGGGTGTCGCGCGCCTCGTTTAGCTGGCCCTGCTTGGTCAGTCCCATGGCCAGGCCATAGCGCACCGGATCGTTGTCCGGAGCCTCCTGCAGCTGGGCGCGATAGCGCTTCACCAGCAGGCCGGCGGTCTCCTCGAAGTACATCTGGGTGCGCACCTTCATCAGCTGGAAGCGCGTGCTGTCCTCGACGCCGCCCTTGGGAAAACGCTCGGCTCGCGCCTGGGTATCGGCGATCCGGCTGTCGGTGACCGGGTGAGTCAGCAGGAACTCCGGTGGGGTACGGTCATAGCGATACTGGCGGGCGAGCCGACCGAACATCTCCGGCATGGCACGCGGATCGTAGCCGGCGCGCTCAAGATTGACGATGCCGACGCGGTCAGCCTCCTGCTCGTTAAGGCGGGAAAAGCGCAACTGGCTCTGGATCGCCGCCGCCTGGGTCGAGGCGATGGCGGCGATTCCCACGTCGCCACCGCCGGCCGCGGCCGCAACGATTCCGGCGAGCAGGGCCGCCATCAGCGGCAGCTGCATGCGTTGCTGGTTTTCCACCCCGCGGGCGAAGTGGCGCTGGATCAGGTGACCCAGTTCGTGGGCCATGACCGCCGCGTACTCGGCTTCGGTTTCCGATTTGAGGAACAGCCCACCATTCACCCCGATCACCCCGCCGGGCGCGGCGAAGGCGTTGATCTCGGGGTCCTTGATCAGGATGAAGACCAGGCGGTGATCCTGCAGGTCGCTGGTCTCGGCCAGCTTGTAGACGGTCTGTTCGACGAATTGCTTGAGCTGCGGATCGTTGATGGTCGGGACCTGGCCGCGGAGCATGCTCAGCCAGGCGCGGCCCATCTGAAACTCCTGCTCGGGCGAGACGATCGAAGAGCTGGCATCGCCCAGCGACGGCAGATCGTTCGCCCCCTGCGCCAGAAAGGGCGCGGCGAGCAGCGCCAGGGACAGCAGGGCGGGGCGCAGGACGTTCATGGCAAGACTCGTGGCCGCAAAAGCGCTACTTTAGCGGCCCGTCGTCTGGGTGCCTAGCAACCCCGGGCACTGACGCAGCCCCCAATGGAGAATCCCATGGCCGATCTGAGCCAACCCTACACCGGCGCCGTGACCGCCCAGCTGGACGCCAGCGGCCTGAGTTGCCCCATGCCGCTGCTCAAGGCCAAGCTGGAACTCAATCGGCTGGCTTCCGGCGAGGTACTGGCCGTGGTCGCGACCGATGCCGGTTCGCAACGCGACTTCCGCACGTTCGCCAAGCTGTCGGGGCATGCCCTGGTGGGCGAAGAGGTGGCAGGGGAGACGTTTCGCTACTGGCTGCGCAAGGCCTGATCAGGCCTGGTTGAGTGCCTGCGCGGCGGCCAGCACCTCGGCGACATGCCCGGGGACCTTCACGCCGCGCCAGATCTGGCGTACCACGCCTTCCCGGTCGATGAGGAAGGTACTGCGATCCACGCCGATGTAGTCCTTGCCATAGAGCTTCTTCTGCCGCATCACGTCGAACAGCTGGCAGAGGGTCTCGTCCTTGTCGCTGATCAGCTCGAAGGGAAAGCCCTGCTTGGTGCGGAAATTCTCGTGGGTGCGCAGGCTGTCACGGCTGACGCCCAGGATCAGGGTATCGGCCGCCTGGAACTGCTCGTGCAGATCGCGAAAGCCCTGGCCCTGAGTGGTGCAGCCGGGGGTGTTGTCCTTGGGGTAGAAGTACAGCACCGCCTGGCGACCGCGCAGGCTGGCGGGCGAGACCTCGAGGCCGCTGGTGGCCTGGGCCTGAAAATCCGGAAGCGGTTGGTCGAGGGTCACGCTCATGGGCAGCTCCTTGCGGGTTCGGTCAGTTGCTCTGCGGCCGCCAGGGCTCGATCAGGGCATCCAGATTGAGGGCGTCGGCGAAATCCAGGAACTGATCGCGCAGCCAGCTGATCTGGGTGCCGGCGGGCAGGGTTACGGTGATGGTGGCGTTGAGCATGGTGCCGCCGGTCTGGGGCGCCTGGTAGGAATCGCAGACCAGATTCTCCACTTCGATCTTGTGGTCGGCGAAGAACTGGCAGAGTTCGTTGAGGATGTCCGGGCGGTAGGCAGCGCTGACATAGACGACGTACGGCAGCGCCTGGGGACGATTCTCCAGGGCGGCGCTGCGGGTGACGCCGACGGTGAAGCCGTGGCGCTTGCCAAGGCCGGCGAGGCCGCCTTCGAGGCGCGCCAGGCCGTCCCAGTTGCCGGAGACCTGCAGGATCAGCGCGCTGTATTCCCCGTGCCGGCTCAGCCGGCTGCTGACTACCGCACAGCGATTGTCCATGCAGCTGCGGTAGAGCACGTTGGTCAGCTCCATGGGATTGGCGCCCAGCGCACTGATGACGAGAAATTGTTCGCGAATCGGGGGGGTAGCGGACATTAGGGTTCCTGGCAGGAGGGAGATACAGACTGGCAAAGGCGAAAGGGTAGCGAAAAGCGCTCGCGGGGGGAATGCCCGTTGGGGGCACGTTGCTTGTGCTGGCGCAGAGGCGTCAGTACCATTACCGCTCTCTTTTTCCGGCAGGAGCGGTTGCATGATTGCGGGGAGCATGGTGGCGCTGGTCACCCCTATGGACGCCCAGGGGCGTATCGACTGGGACAACCTGACCAAGCTGGTGGACTTCCATCTCGCCGAAGGCACCGACGCCATCGTCGCGGTGGGCACCTCGGGTGAATCCGCCACGGTCGACGTGGACGAGCACGTAGCTGTGATCCGTCATGTGGTCGAGCAGGTCAAGGGCCGCATCCCGGTGATCGCCGGTACCGGTGGCAATTCCACCCGGGAGGCCATCGACCTGACCCGCGCCGCCAAGGACGCGGGCGCCGACGCCTGTCTGCTGGTCGTGCCCTACTACAACAAGCCGACCCAGGAAGGGCTGTATCAGCACTTCCGCATGATCGCCGAAACCGTCGCCATCCCGCAGATTCTCTACAACGTGCCGGGCCGCACCGCCTGCGACATGCTGGCCGAGACCGTCGAGCGGCTGGCCAAGGTGCCGAACATCATCGGCGTCAAGGAAGCCACCGGCGACCTGGCGCGCGCACGCGACATTCTCTCCCGGGTCAGCAAGGACTTTCTGGTCTACTCGGGCGATGACGCCACCGCCGCCGAACTCATGCTGCTGGGTGGCAAGGGCAACATCTCGGTGACCGCCAATGTCGCGCCGCGCGCCATGAGTGAACTCTGCGCCGCCGCCATGCGCGGCGATGCCGACACCGCACGCGCGCTCAACGAACAGCTGATGCCGCTGCACAAGAATCTGTTCATCGAATCGAATCCGATCCCGGTGAAGTGGGCCCTGCATGAAATGGGCATGATCGACGCCGGTATCCGTCTGCCGCTGACCTGGCTCAGCTCGCGCTGCCACGAAGTGGTACGTCAGGCCCTGCGTCAGGCGGGAGTGCTGGCGTGATTAGGAAGCAGTCGATGAAACGTGTTCTGGGTTTGACGACGCTGGGTCTGGCCGTGGCCGCCGCCAGTGGCTGCAGCTGGGTGTGGGGCGAGCATGGCTATTTCCGCGATCGCGGCAATGACTATCTCGAATCCCGCGAGACCGGCCCTATGCAGGTGCCGACGGATGTCCAGGCCAAGCCAATGGATCCGCTGTTGCCGATTCCGGCCAATGTGGCCGATACCCAGAATCGCTCCTATGGCTTCGAAGTGCCGAAACCCCAGGCGCTGGCCGTCCAGGGCAGTGGCAACGAACAGTTCAGCGTGCAGCGTAGCGGCAATGCCCGCTGGCTGGCCGCCCAGAAGGTCCCGGCCAACGTCTGGCCGGTGGCTCGTCAGTACCTGACCGACAATGGCTTCCGCATTGCCGAAGAGCGCCCGCAGACCGGTGAGATCATCACCGCCTGGCAGGCGCCCACCGAGCTGTCGACGCCGCTGGCGCGCAGCCTGAGCACCAACGGCCGCCTGCAACCGGGCAACGAGCTGCGCACCCGCCTGCGCATCGAGCCGGGCGTGCAGTCGGGCAGCAGCGAGATCTTCATCCAGACCCAGACCCGCAGCCAGGGCAGCTCCAGCGAGCCGTCCTGGTCCAGCAGCCAGAACAGCTCGGCGCTCGATGACGCCCTGCTGAATCAGGTGCTGGCCGGCCTGGACCGCAGCGAGCAGGGCAGTGGCTCGGTCTCGCTGCTGGCCGCCGGTGGCTACGACACCCCGGAGCGCGTGACCTACGAGGTCGACGGCAGCGGTGTGCCCATGCTGGTGCTGGAAAGCGATCTGAATCGCGCCTGGTCCAGCGTGGGTCGCGCCATCGAAGGCGCCGACATCCGCGTCGACGACATGGATCGCAGCCTGGGCGTCTACTACGTGAATATCGCCGAAGGCGCGCAGAAGCCTGAAGAACGCAAGCCGGGCTTCTTCGGCCGCCTGTTCGGCAAGGGCGAGACCAAGGAAGAGGAAGACGCCCGCGCACGGCGCTTCCAGGTGCGCCTCACCTCGGTGGGCAACACCGTCCAGGTCACACTGGACAAGACCATCAACACCGCAGCACCCCAGGACATCGCCGAAGGCGTGCTGAAAAAGCTTCAGACGAGCATGCAATATGCGCTTCGCAATCCTGGGCAGCGGCAGTCGGGGCAACTCGACCCTGGTGCACAGCCATAACAGCTATGTGCTGATCGACTGCGGCTTCTCCCTGCGGGAAGCCGAACGTCGCCTGGCCCGGCTGGGTGTGGTACCTGCCCAGCTGGACGCCGTCCTGGTCACCCACGAACACTCCGATCACGTGCAGGGCGTCGAGCTGCTGGCGCGCAAGCACGGGGTGCCGGTCTATTACAGTGCCGGTACCGGGCGTGGCCTGCGCAAGCCGGTGGCGGCCCAGGGGCTGCTGGTGGACGGCGAACGGCTGGTACTGGATGCGCTGGAAGTGACGGTGGTGCAGGTGTCCCATGACGCCCTGGAGCCGACCCAGTTCGTCTTCGACGACGGCCGCAAGCGCCTGGGCGTGCTCACCGATCTCGGCGAGGCGACCCCAGGGGTGCTGGCGCATTACCGCGGCCTGGATGCCCTGGTGATCGAAGCCAACCACGACAGCAACATGCTCGCCGCGGGACCCTATCCCTATCACCTCAAGGCACGGGTCGGCGGGGTGCGCGGGCATCTCAACAACCGGCAATCGGCTGACCTGGTGATGGAGCTGGCCTGTCCGCGCCTGCAGCATCTGGTGCTCGCCCACCTGAGCGAGAAGAACAACAACCCCTGGCTTGCCCGCGCCTGCTTCACCAACGCGCTGGGCTGCGACGCGGACTGGCTGCAGATCGCCGATCAGCAGCAGGGTCTGGACTGGCAGGCCATCGCCTGAGGCGCTGACCAGGTTTTTCTTTGGCGGCCGGGTGCTGCTGCACGGCCAAAAGATCCACGATCCTATGTAAACTGCGCTTCCCGGCTGTACTCGGTCCGAACCGGTCGTCTCACCTGCGTTCGTCCACAGCCTGCAAGCCATTCGAACCGGAGTCCAAGATGGAAAAACGCGCAGAACTCTACCGTGGCAAGGCCAAGTCGGTATTCACTACCGACGATCCCGACCGCCTGGTCCTGTTGTTCCGCAACGACACCTCTGCCTTCGATGGCGAGCGCATCGAGCAACTCGAGCGCAAGGGCATGGTGAACAACAAGTTCAATGCCTTCGTCATGCAGAAGCTCGAAGCCGCCGGCATCCCCACCCAGTTCGAGCAACTGCTGGGCGACAACGAATGCCTGGTCAAGAAGCTGGAGATGATTCCGGTGGAGTGCGTGGTGCGCAACTTCGCCGCCGGCAGCCTGGTGCGCCGTCTGGGCGTGGAAGAGGGCCTGGAGCTGACGCCGCCGACCTTCGAACTCTTCCTGAAGAACGATGCGCTGCACGATCCGATGGTCAACGAAAGCCACGTCCAGGCCTTTGGCTGGGCGACCCTCGACCAGCTGGCCGAGATGAAGGCGCTGACCTTCCGCATCAACGACATCCTCAAGCAGCTGTTCGACGACGCCGGCCTGCTGCTGGTGGACTTCAAGCTGGAATTCGGCCTGTTCCATGGCAAGGTCGTGCTGGGCGACGAATTCAGCCCGGACGGCAGCCGCCTGTGGGACAAGGAAACCCGCAAGAAGATGGACAAGGATCGCTTCCGCCAGGGTCTGGGTGGGGTGATCGAGGCCTACGAGGAGGTCGCCCAGCGCCTGGGCGTCCCACTCTAAACGCAAGCCGCTGATACCAGAGCTTTTTTTGCAATTGCTTGTTCGCTTTTGCCCGCATCGCTGGTATCATGCGCCGCGTTGGAGAGATGCCGGAGTGGTCGAACGGGACGGATTCGAAATCCGTTGAGTCAGCAATGGCTCCTAGGGTTCAAATCCCTATCTCTCCGCCAATTACGAAAAACCCCGAGTGTGCCAGGCACCTCGGGGTTTTTTTATTGGCCGGATTTCGGCTCTGGATCGGAAGTTTGTCCCGGTCTGATGCGGATTATTTACGAAGTGGGACCGCCGGCATCTGGTATCGACGCTGGACGAAGCTGCGGCTGGTTCGGCAGCCAACGCACCGCTGTCCATGGTCGCTGCATGCCGTCGGGCGGTAGTGATCGGCGTCTGGGAATGGCTGGACGCCTCGGGCAAATGGAGCGATGCTGGAAATGTACGCCACAGAGCGTGCGATCTCCGATGGCCGAGCAGCAGGCGGCAGCCGTTGGACGATGGCTTCGGCGCATAACAATAAGAGGAGTCGAGCGATGTTCTACAAGGTCAGCGTGTACTCACGGCCTGAAGATCGTGGGCTGCTGGTGTGGCGGTGGAAGAAGCAGTTTCTCGGTGAGTGGGTGGAGTCGCGGCAGGAATTCGAGGATTGCGACCACTGCGTTCATCACGCCTTGCAGGATGCCAAGGGGCAGAGCGTTCACCTCGAAACCGATCGCTGCACCCTCTATCGTTACCGCTTCGAAAGCATGCTGCACCAATATGGCAGCTGCTATTGCCTGAGCGGCGGACGCTCGTCCGAAGCCGTTCTGGACCTCATCGCCCAGATCGAGGAGCGCCACAACGTGATCGTGCTGCGCAATGGCCAGCCGTTCTTCCCCCACTATCGTGCGGATCTGCAGGCCGAAGGGACGCTGGCTCCCGAACTCTGGCAGGGTGTGGAATGGCGGGGACTGGAGGGGCGCTTCGAGTACGTACGCAATCGCCACTCGCCTTGGTCCAGGTAGCGCCTGGCGGTTACCGGCCGACCTAGAAGGGCAGCAACTCCTGACGCATGATGCTGATGTCGGCAGGCGCCTGGACGCCTACCTGCACGCGGTCGCCCTGCACCTTGAGGATGCGGATGTTGATGCCGCCATTGAACAGCAGATCCAGCAGCTGTTCTTCATCAGCTCCCGGCTTGAGGGATAGATTGATGATTTCGTCGGTGCGACGGGTCAAGACCAGATAAGACATGAGCATCCCTGCCATGATTTCAGGGCGCCGATGATAAACAGTTCCGCCCTTTGTGAGAATCAGTAGGCAGATTGTTGGTGCTGCTCCAGGGGCTTGGCGCAGGTCCTAGACCGCTATCGACGTCCCAGTTGCCAGCGGCGTCCAACGAATCCCAGACCTCCCGAGACCATCACCAGCAGGTTGATGGTGTTGGTCGCCCCACTGCCGTGATAGCCCGCGATGACGGCGATCAGGGTGGCCAGGGCCCAGACGGAGATGGCGGCGGCCACGGCGGCGGCCATTTCATTGAAATCGGATTTCCGCGCCGGTCTCGCATAGGGACGGATATCGCTTTCGTATTCTTCTGGCATGGGAGGCTCCGGCTGCTGTTCTTGTTGGAGAGTATCGCCATGGATCTTATCGACTGCTGATGAACAGTCTGGATGGGATCGATAGCGCGATCAGCTTTTTTTTCCGCTGAACGGACAAGAGGTATTGGCTGAAGCCCTGGGTGGTCGGCGGGCGCGGTAGGGGGCGCCTTCTGATCTCAGGCCGGATCGTTCGACGGCCGACAACTGTCGCGGCCAGGGTCGGTCGCCTTCGTATCCGACATGACCAGCCTGGAGACCATCACGAACGACGACGGGATCACCCTCACGATCTGCCAGGATCATCCGGGAAGGGACAGGCGACGACATGGCTGAGCTTACCCGCGAGAGTGACGAGCGGGAGCTACAGTGAGGGAAGACACCCCTCCTGACCTTCGATCTGGGGCGACCCGGCGGACAGATCCGCCGGGGTCCTGCACGCTCAGTTCAGCTGTCTGTCGCGCTCGAACAACGCCCAGCAGCGGTCGAAGTCGGCCTGCCAGTGTGGCAAGGCGGCCGGCAGGACCGCCTCGATCTTGCGGCAATCCAGGCAGGAATAGAGCGGTCGCGTGGCCGGCGTTGGGTAGTGTTCGGTTGTTGTCGGGTAGAGGCGGGCACGCAGCTCGCCGCGTTGCGCCAGGCGCTCGGCGATGGCGGCAGCGAAGCCGTACCAGGAGGTCTGGCCGGCATTGGTCAGGTGATAGAGGCCGCCGACATCGCCCTGCTCCAGCAGGCGTTCGACCAGCTGGCGCGTGGTGGTGGCGATGGTGGGTGCCCAGGTGGGGGCGCCGAGCTGATCCTCGACTACATGGAGTTCGTCGCGCTCGGCCAGCAGCTGGCGCATGGTATTGAAGAAGCACTGGCCGTCATGGGAGTAGACCCAGGAGGTGCGCAGCACCAGTGCGCGACCTCCAGCTGCCAGCACCGCCTCTTCACCCGCCAGCTTGGAGCGACCATAGACGCTCAGGGGCGCCGGGTTGCAGGTCTCGGTATAGGGGTGGCGACGGCTGCCGTCGAAGACGTAATCGGACGAGTAGTGCACGAAGGGAATATCCCGTTCGCGTGCCAGCTCGGCCAGGATCTGCGGCGCGCGGGCGTTGATGGCCTCGGCGCGCTCGCTGTCCTCTTCAGCCTGATCCACGGCGGTATAGGCGGCGGCGTTGAGGATGAGGTCGGGTTCCAGGCGGTCGAAAGCTGCCCGCAGTCGTCCGGTCTGGGCGAGGTCCAGATCCGCTTGACCGAGCACGGTCAATTGATGGGTGCTACCGAACTCGCGCTGCAAGGCGCGCGAAACCTGGCCGGAGCGGCCAGTGATCACAATATTCATGAAACCATGCCTGAACGCCTTCCGCTGAAGGCGTAATCCAAAGTAGTCGATTGCTGAAAAGCCGCGGGCTTTTCCTGCACGAACCGAAACCTGCCGCGCGAGGCGACAAATCGAGGTTTCTGGTCACCTTTACGAAGAAAGGTGGCAGCCGCTGGCTATGGCGGAGTGAGCATCGACGGATTGGATAGGGCGGTCATGATAGGACTCGGGCAAAGTGGTATACGCGGCTAGGACTGCCGTCTGTCGGCGGAGTTCAGCGCGTCTTGGAAGACCAGGGCAGCAGCTTGCCAAGCTGGAGCCCTGACGTCGAGGCAGTCAGCAGGGCGGTATGGAGAACCTGTTCAAGTTCGCGGACGTTTCCTGGCCAGGGATAGGCGAGTAGCGCCGTTTCGTCCTCGGTGGTCAGCTCAGGCGCCCTGCGATCGAGGCGGTCGGCATGCTGCTGGATGAAATGCCGGGCCAGGGGTAGCAGGTCGGCCGGGCGCTCGCGCAGCGGCGGCACCGGCACCAGACCTGGCGCGAGGAGCGCCCAGAGACGCGCAGAGAAATTGCCAGCCCCGACCGCCTGTGCCAGGTCCACGCTGGAACCGGCAATCAGGCGGACATCCACGGGCGTGCGTACGCTACTGCCCAGACGCAGGATGCTGCCATCCAGTAGTACGGCCAGCAGCTCTTCCTGCAATTCGCCAGGCAGGTCGGCGATCTCGTCGAGATAGAGGCTGCCTCCATGGGCGGTACCGAACCAGCCCACGCGGCTGCCAGAGGTGCCGGCATAGGCTCGGGGAACATAGCCGAACAGTTCGGCAGCCCCATGGCGACGACTGAGCGAGGCGCAATTCAGGCTGCTGAACAGCCCGGTCCTGCCGCTGCGCTCGTGTAGCCGACGTGCCAGCAGCTCACGACCGGTTCCCCATTCGCCCACCAGCACTACGGGATGGGGTTGCGGCGCCCGCTCATCTAGGTGTTCGAGCAGCTCTCGGGAGCGCGGATCGGCGAAGGCCAGTGCCTTGGCGCGGATGGTCAGGGCGCTTTGCTGATCTGCAGGAACGATAAGAAGGTCGGGTGAGAGCGTGGGCATGGCGAAGTCATAGGCAGTCAAAGCACGATCCTATCCTCTGACCCGTTATGCCAAAAAATAAGCTTTCGCTATGCATCTAGAGTTTTTGGTTATTTTAAGTCGATTGATTTGGTTGTCGGCGGTAAGCCGAGGAATCAGGGCGTTGGTCCGAGGGTCTGCCAAAAGACTGGGCACAGCTGCCACTATCGCCGGCATGAAGCGGCCGGAACGTCTCGGTCGCCCTGAAGAAGAGGAATCGAATTCAAATGCCTTCCCTGCGTGCGCCTTGTCCCGCTGGCGTCTGCACCTGCGAGCGTGAAGCCGTGCTGGCGGATCCCGCCGCTGATGCGCGGGCGCTCCTGCTCAATCGCAAGGAAGAGCAGCGGCTGCTGGAGCGACTGGAAAACGTCGCCAGCGTTGCCGATCTGCAGCGGCTGCAGCAGCGCCTGCAGGAGCAGCTCGGCATCCGGCTGAACATCGAGCCGGGACCCGGAGAGGTGCGCAGCGCGCGTGGCATGCTCATTGAGCTGCAGTCACGACCGGGACTGTGTCGCAAGCTCCAGCAGTCGATACCGGCGGCCGTGCGCCGCGGCCTCAACCAGCGTCCGGAAGTGCTCTTCGCGCTGCTCAATGCCAACGACCTGCTGCGTGACGCCTGAACGCTTAGCGAGGTGCCTTGAAGCGGATCCAGGTGGGGGCATGGTCGCTGGTCTTTTCCAGGTCGCGTACCCAGCGATGCACCCCGGCTTCCTGCAAGGCGTCCTGCAGCGTCGGACTCAACAACAGATGGTCGATGCGCAGACCTGAATTGCGCTGCCAGCGTTGGCGGAAGTAGTCCCAGTAGGTGTAGATCGCCTCGTCCGGATGGCAGGCCCGCAGGGCATCCAACCATCCCTGACCCAGCAGGCGTTCGAAACAGGCACGACTCTCGGGTTGCAGCAGGGCGTCCTTGCGCCAGGACTTGGGATCGTAGATGTCCCTATCGGTCGGCACCACGTTGTAGTCACCCGCCAGCACTACGGGATGGCCACTTTCGCTCAGCCCCTGGGCATGCTGGATGAAGCGCTCGAACCAGGTCAGCTTGTAGTCGAACTTGGGGCCCGGCCAGGGATTGCCGTTGGGTAGATAGAGGCTGGCCACCACCACGCCTTTCACCGCCGCCTCCAGGTAGCGGCGTTGCGGGTCGTCGGCCATTCCCGGCAGGCCCCGGCGAATCTCCAGTGGCTGGTCGTCGCGCGCCAGGATGGCGACCCCATTCCAGGAAGGCTGACCATCCCACAGCGCACCATACCCCGCAGCTTCCAGTTCCGCCCGCGGAAAGTCGACACACTTCGCCTTCAGTTCCTGCAGGCAGACGATGTCGGGCTGCTCCCGCTCCAGCCATTGCAGGAGGACGGGCAGCCGGGCACGAATGCCGTTGACGTTATAGGTCGCAAGGGTAAGGGAGGTCATGGAGTGCTCCGGAAGAGGTTATAGCCATGACTCGGGCAAGAGATGAGCAGTTCCTCAGTAATGAGTATGTGATCTGTTTCACGTTAATTTGCGACTTACTTTTTTTGGCACCTTCGGGAACTTTTGGGCGGTTGTCTGATAGATGGAGAAATGAATTTGACGGCGGACTGGAGTTGAAGCGCTGACAACTCTAGGTGAAAGGATTCATCTGTCGGCGGCGATGAGCGGTTATTTGAAAAAATCATTAAGAATCAATTGTTTGTATTTGTTATTGATGATGTCTAAATAGTGGCCATAGTCATTGGCTATGAAGTTGGCATGTGGCTTGTATAGGTCAGGGTGCCTGGAGGCAACGTCGCGTCAGGCATGACTGCGCGACTCTTCTCTCACTTCATATCGGCCAGTGTTCAGGGAGCGCGCTGTCGATTTAGCGCAGTTGGTGATGATGAATCCATCCTTCCTGAAGTTTTCCCTCAGGGCCGCCCAGATGCTGCCCTTCGTTGCCGCCCTGACCCTGGCTACCGGTGCCAAGGCCGAGCAGGTCAATCTGGTCGGCCTCAATCTGTCCGGGGCCGGGTTCGCGGGCCAGGTACTGCCGGGCGTCAATGGCACCCACTACATCTTTCCCGTCGAGGCCTACTTCAAGCAGTGGAGTGGCAAGGGCATCAAGCTGATCCGCTTCCCGATCATCTGGGAGCGCCTGCAGCCGGTGCTGGGCGGTCCGCTGGACCCGACCTATGCGGCGCTGGTGGACCAGACCTTCGCCAATGCGCAGAAGTACGGCATGCGCATCATCCTCGACCTGCACAACTACACCTTCTATCGCGGGTCGGTGATCGGCAGCGCGGCGGTGCCCTATGACCGCTACCAGGAGATCATGACCCGGATCGCGCAGCGCTGGAGCAGTCAGCCGTCGCTGTACGCCTACGACATCATGAACGAGCCCCACGACTCCATGGCCCAATGGCCGATCGCCGCCCAGTACGGCATCAACGGGGTTCGCGCGGTGGACAAGACCAAGCCCATCATGATCGAGGGCAATGGCTGGTCGGAGGCAACCCGTTGGCCGCTGTGGAACGACTCCCTGCTGGCGCTCAAGGATCCGTCCGATAACCTGATCTTCCAGGCGCATTCCTATTTCGACGAGAGCGCCGGCGGCAACTACACCGGCATCGATGTCGGCAAGCTGAGCCAAGACTACGGTGTGGAGCGTGTGCGCCCCTTCGTCGAGTGGCTGAAGAAGAACAGGAAGAAGGGCATGATCGGCGAATTCGGCGTGCCGGATAACGATCCCCGCTGGTTGCCGCTGATGGACCGGATGCTGGCCTATCTCAAACAGAACTGCATTCCTTCGACCTACTGGGCGGCGGGTCCGGGCTGGGGCAACTACTTCCTGTCGGTGGAGCCCGTCAACGGTGCCGACCGACCGCAGTGGCCGACCCTGAAGAAATACATCGATGACAGCAGCTGCACCGCCATCGGCCCGCTTGCCAGTGGCACCGGCAGTACGCCGGCCAGTGGCTCCGGAGCCACGGGCGGCTCCAGCGGCTCCACGGGCAGCAGCGGTGGCTCCAGCAGCGGCAGCGGCGGTTCGAGCAGCGGTAGCAGCACGGGCACCGGTACCCCTGTGGGCACCGGCAATACTGGCGCCTCGACCACGACCGGGGTGACCACTTCGATCAACGATTTCACCAACGAAGACTGGCTGCATGGCGTCTATCGCAAGTCGGCCGGCTTCTCCATTCCGGCGTCGGCCGCCAACGTGGGCGCCTTCAAGGTGGGCGCGCAGCTCACGCCAGCCGATGGCAAGAGCTACAAGGTGACCTATGCCCAGGTCGTCGGCAGCAACATGAGCGTCTTCATCGAGAGCCCGCAGCTCGACGGCAATGCCTATGGCTATCCCAAGACCCTGAAGACCGGCACCACCACCTCCGGCACGCCGGCGACGGTGCCCGGGACCACGACGGGCAGTACGGGCAGCTCCAGCTCGGGCAGCAACTCCAGCAATAACTCCGGCAGCGCGACGCCGGCCGCGACGGCGCCGGTGGTCGAGGTGAAGCCTGCCACCGGAACCGGCAGCTCGGGATCCACAGGCTCTACCACGCCGGCAGCCGGTTCCGCGGCCGCGCCGACGGGATCGAGCGGTACGCCTGCCAACAGCGCCAAGCTCAATCTGCTGGGGCTGAACTTCTCGGGTGCCGCCTTTGCGCCTCAGACGCTTCCCGGGGTCCTCAACGTCAACTACATCATGCCGGGCGAGGCCAACTTTCAGCAGTGGAGCGCCAAGGGCGTGCGGCTGATCCGCTTTCCGGTGATCTGGGAACGTCTGCAGACACGTTTCTTCGGGAGCCTGGAAGGGGCGTACACCCAGCAGGTCACCCAGGTGCTGGAGCTGGCCAAGAAGTACAACATGAAGGTGATCCTGGCGCTGGATAACGGCGGGCGCTACAAGGGCACCCTGATCGGCACCGGTACCGTCACCAACTTCAACTACTGGGATCTGATGTACCGTCTGGCCTACCAGTGGGGCAACCATGCCGCGCTCTATGGCTATGACATCATGGGCAAGCCCAATGGCGCCGACAGCAGCTGGCCGGTGACGGCGCAGTCCGGCATCGACGGGGTGCGCACCATGGACCGCACCCACCCGGTGATCGTCCAGGGCAATGCCTGGGGTAGCGCGGCCAACTGGCCGAGCGCGAGCAATGCCTTGCTCAATCTGAAGGATCCGGCCAACAACATCATCTACGCAGCCAACGTCTACCTCGATGAGGATGGCAGTGGCAGCTACGCCGCGCAGAACATGAACAACTTCGATCCGCAGGTAGGGGTCAACCGCGTCAAGCCCTTCGTCGAATGGCTCAAGCGCAACGGCAAGCGAGGCATGATCGCCGAGTTCGGCGTACCGGCTGGCGACAGCCGCTGGCTGACCGCCACCGACAATCTGCTGGCCTATCTGCAGCAGAACTGCATGCCGCTAACCTACTGGGCGGCGGGTCCGGGTTGGGGAGCTGCCCCGCTGGCGGTGGAGCCGGTCAATGGCGTGGAGCGGCCGCAGTGGCCGACCCTGAAGAAGTATGTCGATGCCAGCAACGCCTGCACGGCGGTAGGCCCGCGCTAGCTTTTCGCTGAGCCTGTCCTGAAGGCGACGAACCTCTCGAGGTTCGTTGCCTTTTTTCTTGACCGATCGGTAAGGAAAAACGCGCCTTTCACGCAGCACGGAAGCGCATCAACGATACGAAACGGCTCTGTGGCGGTAGTTTAGCGACGACGAACGGCTCTAGCTCGATTTGTCAGGGCACGGTTAGAGTCCGATTGACACCCCAAGCACAAGGAGTAGGTGCCATGACGCAAACCACCCAGCAGCGGCTGCAGACGCTCGAAGAGCAGATTCGCAGTCATCGACAGGATCTCGCCCGGAGCCGGCAGAGCTTTCAGGAGCAATTCGTCATCTACACCCGTGAGTTTGCCCGGCTGAGCGTGCTCGAAGCCCAGCTCGAGCTGGTACGCCGGAATACCAAGGCACCGAACTGAAGTTGGCCAGGCCTCAATCGTCCCGCGTCAAGACTTCCAGCAATTCGATTTCAAAAGTCAGGCTGGAGTGCGGCTTGATCAGCGCACCGACCTGACGTTCGCCATAGGCGAGCGCCGCCGGTACCTCCAGGCGCCGCTTGCCGCCCACCCGCATGCCCATCAACCCCTGGTCCCAGCCCTTGATCACTCGGCCGGTGCCGATCACGCACTGGAAGGGCCGGCCCTTGGCGCGGGATGAATCGAACAGGGTGCCTTCGTCCAGCCAGCCCTCGTAGTGGGTGGTGATCAGGGCGCCCTTGACCACCGCCTTGCCGTCACCCACTACCAGATCCTCGATCCGCAATTCGTCACTCATGGCTATGCTCCCGGCAAAAGCCGGATTCTAGCTTGAGCGCGATCCTGTGGCGGGCTCACTCCGGCACGTCGCCGAACAGGCCCGCCTGGTAGTCGCGGATCGCCTGGCGGATCTCCTCGGCGCTGTTCATGACGAAGGGGCCGTGGGCGACGATGGGTTCGGCAAAGGGCACCGCATGCCCATAGAGCAGTACCGCGCCGTCGCGACTGGCGACTTCGAGGTGGTCGCCGTCATCGGCGAATTCGAACAGCTGCCAGGGGGCTTCGTCATGACCAGCGATCTGCAGGGTGCCGCGGACGCCGTAGCAGAACACCATGGCACCCGCGGGAGCGGGCAGGGTGGCGCGGCCGCCGGGGGCGATCTCGACGGTCATCAGGGTGATGGGCGTCGGCGTTTGCACGGCGCCCTGGACACCCTGGTGAGTGCCGGAGGTGAGTCGGATACGCACCCGGCCTTCATCCTCTTCGATCAGCGGCATGGCCTCGGCAGTGACGCCCTGGTAGGCCGGAGGCGTGAACTTCAGACGGGCGGGCAGATTGACCCACAGCTGCAGGATCTCCAGGTCACCGCCATCGCGCTTGAAGGCGGCGGGAGAGAGTTCGGCATGCACCAGCCCGCTGCCCGCGGTCATCCACTGGATGCCCCCGGCTTCGATGACGTTTTCGTGGCCGCCGCTGTCGCGGTGGGCCAGCGCACCGGCGAGGATGAAGGTCACCGTCTCGAAGCCGCGATGGGGATGAGGACCAAAGGGCAGGCCGGCATTGTGCGGCGGATAGACCTGGGGACCGTGGTGGTTGAGGAACAGGAAGGGATCCAGATGCGGCAGGCCGGGGCCCGGCAGCGGGCGGCGGGTCTGGAGGTCACCGATGTCGTCACGCCGGGCGGGATGGCGGTGCAGCAGGGTACGGGCGGTCATGCGGGGCCTCGCGGGGCAAAACCCCAGTGTAAGGGGCACCTCGGCAGGCGGGTACCCCAGGCGTGAAGAGCGCCCTTCAGATGGAGAAGCGCACCTCGCGTTCCGGCCGGACCGCGAGCGGGCGACGGTGATTGACCACCAGTTCGCCGATGCGGATCAGGTGGGCGCGGTGACGTTGCGACTCAGCCCCAGCAGGCGCGCGGTGTGGACCTGGTTGCGATGGCAGAAGCGATAGGCCGCGCGTACCAGGGCCTCTTCGACGCGCTCGTGCAGGGCCTCCGGTTGCTCTTCGAACAACTGGGCGAATGCCTCGGCCAGCAGGCTGTCCACTGGCGCCGTGTCGACCGGACGTGGCGCTGGCGGAACGAGGCTGGGCCGCTGGACGAAGGTCAGGTCGCTGGCTTCCAGCTGGCCCTGGGGCTTGAGCAGCAGGGCGTGCTGCAGGGTGTTTTCCAGTTCGCGGATATTGCCCGGCCAGGGGTGTTCCAGCAGGCGTCGCTCCGCCGCCGGTGTCAGGGCGACCGGCGCCTGGGCATAGGCGTGAAGGAAGTGCCGGGCCAGCGGCAGGATATCGCCCTGGCGCTGGCGCAGCGGCAACAGCGGCAGGCTGACCACATTGAGGCGGTACCAGAGGTCTTCGCGAAAGGAGCCTTCGGCCACCGCCCGCTCCAGCGGGACGTTGGTGGCGGCGACGATCCTTACGTTCAGCGGCAGGCTGCGGCGAGAGCCGAGCCGCACCACCTCGCGCTCCTGCAGGACGCGCAGCAGCTTGACCTGCACCGACAGCGGCAGGTCGCCGATCTCGTCGAGAAACAGGGTGCCGCCGTTGGCCTCCTCGAACCAGCCGGCGCGCGCGGTGAGGGCGCCGGTGAAGGCGCCTTTCTCATGGCCGAACAACTCAGCCTCGACCAGGCTCTCGGCAAAGGCGCCGCAATTGACGGCGACGAAGGGGCCGGCATGGCGGTGGCTCAGCGCATGGATATGCCGGGCGATCAGTTCCTTGCCGGTACCGGTCTCGCCGATCACCAGCACACTGGCGTCGCTCGGGGCGATCTTTTCCAGGTGGGCGAGCAGGTCGCGCGATTTGGGATCGGCGAACACCTGGGCGGTCGCGCGGTAGCGGGGCACCTCGGGCGTGCGCGTCAGGGTCAGCAGGGTCATCGCGGATTCCTCAGGAGTAGAAGCTGGGGGTGGGAAGGGTGTCGTTGAGGGCCCACTCGCCCAGCTCGTGCAACTTGTAGTCGACCGGATCGTGCAGGGTCTGGGTGCGCAGGTTGCGCCAGTAGCGATCCAGGCGCAGCGCACCGGCGGTGGCCCGGGCGCCGCCGACCTCGAACAGGCGGCTGGCGAGATCGAGGCCGTGCCGGCTGGCGGCGACCTTGGCCGTGGCGATGGCGACGGCCAGTTCGCCGCGTGCCGCTGGGGTGAGGGCCGTACCCTGTTGCCACGCCTGGGCGAAGGCGCCGTTGGCGCGCTCCACCAGCAGCCGACTGCTCTCCAGGGCGACCCAGAACTCGCCGTAGTGGCGTAGGATGTAGGGGTCTTCGCTGGCGCTGGCGGCCGTTGACTTGAACCAGGGGCGCGCCTGGGTGGTGGTGTAGCGGCGCGCCTCGGCGAAGGCGCCTTCGGCCAGGCCGAGAAAGATGTTGGCGAAGATCAGCTGGGCCAGCAGCGGCCGCAGGCAGGCGAAAGGCGTGCTTAGCGGGCCGGGGTCGAGCAGCCATTCCTGCTGTTCGACGCGTACGCCGTCGAAGCGCGCGCTGCCGCTGTCGGTCTGGCGCTGGCCGTTGTTGTCCCAGTCGTCGAACAACTGGATGCCGGCGCGCCCGGTAGGCACCACGGCAATCAGCAGGCGTCCGCTGTCATCGTTCTCCAGCGCCGAGAGCAGCAACAGATCGGAGTCCAGGGCACCGCTGCAAAAGCTCTTCTGGCCATCCACCTGCCAGGCATCGCCGTGGCGGCGGGCGAGGGTACGGCGATCCAGGGGGTTGAGCGCGTTCCCCCAGAACAGGGCATCGCGCGCGGTGCTCTCCAGCCAGGGTCGCCATTGCGCAGGCTGGCCGAACAGCTGGGTGGTGGCGAGCAACAGATGATGGAAGCCGAAGACGTGGGCCAGGGAGCTGTCGACCCGGGCCAGCCGCCGCACTGCCTCCAGCGTCTGGTCCCAGGTGGCGCCGAGGCCGCCCAGTTCCGGGGGAATGCTCAGGGCCAGGAGACCGCTCTGGCGCAGGGCGTCACGCTCGGTCTTGGGCGTTCCGCCCTGACGATCGCGTTCGGCCGCGGTGGCGGCGAAGCGTTCCAGCAGGGGCGTGAGGGGATCCAGCAGGGCATCGGACATGAGGGACTCGTGCGGTGGAGGGGGTCGCAGGTGTTAGAACGTAATGCGAGCCAAACCCTTAGTTGAAATATTTTTTTGTTATTAGTTAATGGCGTGGCGCCACCCATCTTGCATTCCGACCGCCTGGTCATCTTTTTTTGCTATCTCATTTAAGCCCTGACTGTTGGCTGCCGACACTGAATTAACTCAATCTCCCGACCAGGGGCGTGTCATGTTCAACAAAGGATTAAAACAAGAACTGCAGCGTCTCCGCGAGCAGGTGGATTCCTTCAAGCGACTGAAGGCCGAGCTCGACGTCGAGATGATTGGCCTGGAGCTGGACGGCCAGGGCCGCGTGACCGCGGTGAACGCCAATTTCGAACAGGAAATGGGCCTGCGCGCCGCGGATTTGCTGGGTCGTCCGCTCCTGGATCTGGTGCCGGCGCATGTCAGAAACCAGGAGTACAACCGTCGCCTGCAGCAGTGCCTGAGCCGCGGCGAGCCCTATAGCGGGGCGCTGCATCTCCTGCGTGGCGATGGCCGGGAAGCCTGGCTGAGAGGCATCCTGCACCCGTTCCACGACAGCCAGGGCCAGGTGACGCGCTTCCGACTGTTCTGCAACAACCTGACGAGAACCATCGAGACCTCGCGCGAGCACGAAAGCCTGCTCAAGGCGCTGCGCCGTTCCACGGCGGTCATTGAATTCAACCTCGACGGCGAGGTGCTCGACGCCAACGACAGATTCCTGCAGGCCATGGGCTATTCCCTGGCGCAGATCAAGGGCAAGCACCACCGGCTGTTCTGCGAGCCGGCCGAGGCCAACTCCGAGGCCTATCAGCAATTCTGGGCGCGCCTGCGTCGCGGCGAATTCGTCGTGGATCGCTTCAAGCGCCTGGATGCCCATGGCCGCGATGTCTGGCTGGAAGCCTCCTACAACCCGGTGATCGACGCCCATGATCGCCTGTACAAGGTGGTCAAGTTCGCCACCGTGATCACCGATCAGGTCCAGCAGGAACAGGCGGTGTCCGAGGCCGCCAGCGTAGCCTTCGAGACCTCCCGGCATACCGACGACACCGCCCGCAAGGGTGCGGCGGTGGCGCAGCAGACGGTGGAGGTGATGCGCGCCCTGGCCACCCAGATGCAGGAGGCGGTGAAGGGCATCGAGGCGCTGGACAACCAGTCCCAGGTGATCGGCACCATCATCAAGACCATCAGCGGCATCGCCGAACAGACCAACCTGCTGGCGCTCAATGCCGCCATCGAGGCGGCTCGGGCCGGCGAGCAGGGCCGCGGCTTCGCCGTGGTGGCCGACGAGGTCAGGCAACTGGCCTCGCGCACCAGCAAGGCGACCGAGGAGATCGTCGGGGTGGTGCAGCAGAACCAGCAACTGGCCGGCGAAGCCGTGACGGTGATCGAGAACGGCCGGCGTCAGGCCGAGCAGGGCCTGGAGCTGGCGGGGCAGGCCGGGCAGGTGATCGTGGAGATCCAGGATGGCGCCCAGCGGGTGGTCGGCGCCGTGGGGCGCTTCGCCCGCCAGCTGTCGAACTGATCCCGCACGCTGAATGCACAACGGCAACCCCAGGGTTGCCGTTGTGCATTCAGGCGGTCAGCCCTGCTTGCTGCCGCCACCGATCTGCCAGACGAAGGGCGGTTCGCTGCCGTCGATCTCCCGGGTGCCGACGATGCGTTCCTTGTAGATCAGCGGATTGTGCGAGGCCGCGGTGCGGGCATTGCGCCAGTGGCGATCCAGGCCCTTGCGGCTGCTAGTGGCCGACGCGCCCAAGGCATTGAAGAGGTCACTGGTGGCCCGCAGCACCAGCTCGGCGACCGCCGATTGCGCCTGGGCCGATTCCAGTTCCGCCGCCACGTTGGCGGCGTGCTCGGCGGCGGCATCCCCGGCATAGCGGGCCTCGAAAGCGACCTGGGCCGCGGCGGCGGCTGCCAGGGTCGCGGCTTCGGCGGCATAGACGAAGGCCGAGGCCCTGCCCACCACCTGCTGCACCTGGGGATCGGCACTGGCCGCACTGGCGTTGCCATGGCTGTAGACCCGGGTGCGCCTCCGTACTTCGGCAGCGAATTCGCGCACGGCCGCCTGGCCGCTGCCGGTGATCACGGCCAGTAGCACCAGCTGGTAGAAGGCGGTCTGGTATTTGAAGCGGGTGGCGAAGTCGATGACATTTTCCGGCGCCACGCGCACGTTTTCGAACACCGAGGTGCCACTGGCGGTGGTGCGCTGGCCGAAGCCGTCCCAGTCGTCGGACTGGCGCACGCCGGGCTGGTCGGTGCGGATGGCGGCGATGACGTCGCCGCCGGTGTCGTCGCGCTGGGCGTAGACGTCGATCCAGTCGGCAAACAGGCTGCCGGTGCTGTAGTACTTGGTGCCGTTGAGACGCCACTCACCGTCCTGCTGGCTGACCCGGGTGATGACCTCGCCTAGCTTGACGGTACCGATCTCGGTCCAGGCGTTGCCCACCAGGTCACCGGCGACGAAGCGCTCGAACCAGACCTGTTGGGAAGCGCTGGCATGGGCGTTGAGGCGATCCTCGACAAAGGCGAAGTGGCCGCGCAGCGCCTGGGGCAGATTGCTGTCGGCGGCTGCCAGTTCGATCAGCAGCCGTACCAGTTGCGGCAGGCTGGCACCGCTGCCGCCGAACTCCACGGGCACCCGCACGGCGCCGAAGCCGGCGTCCTTGAGCCAGGCGACGGGCGCATAGGGCAGGGTGCGCTGGCGTTCGCGTTCCAGGGCGCCTTCGGCGATCCGGGCAAAAAGCGGCCGAAAGCGCGCGGCCAGCTGTTCGTAGTCGGGGCTGGGCGCAGGGGTGGGCGGCAGGTGGCGAGCGCGCAGGTTCATGGTGATCCTCAGCGTTTGGAAGGTCGACGCCAGAGGCTTTGCAAGAGCGTTGCCAGGACCTGAAAGGCCGCTTTTTCGGGGTTTGCCGGGCATGGACTGCCTGGCCGGCAGCAGGAGTGCCTGGCCGCTGTTGCCCGGGCGACAGCGAGTCGGCCACGCTAGACTGGCGTTTTGTCTGGAGTCCCCATGGACCTCTTGTTTCTCGGCACCTCGGCCGGGGTGCCGACCCGGCGGCGCAACGTCTCGGCCCTTGCCCTGATCGAGGACCAGGGCAAGGGCTGGTTTCTCGTCGATTGCGGCGAGGCCACCCAGCACCAGCTGCTGCGCACCCCGCTGTCGGCGGCGGATCTGCGCGCCATCTGCATCACCCATGTCCACGGCGACCACTGCTATGGTTTGCCAGGGCTGCTGGCCAGTGCCGCCATGACCGGACGCCGCCAGCCACTGCTGCTGATCGCACCCCAGGCGGTCCATGACTGGCTCGCCGCCACCCGGATGCTGACCGCGCTGCACCTGCCTTTCGAGCTGCGCTTCCATGCCCTGGAGGGTTTTACCGGCGTTGCCGTGGGCGCCTGGGATATCGACGCCTTCGCGCTCTCCCACCGGGTGCCCAGCCATGCCTTTCGCTTCCGCGAGACCCGTCGGCCGCAGCGCCTCGATCCTGCGGCCCTGGCGGCGGCCCAGGTGCCGCGGGGGCCGCTGTGGGGGCGGCTGCATGGCGGCGAGGACGTGCTGCACGAAGGCCGCCTGCTGCGCAGCGCCGACTTCCTGCAGGCGGCCCATGGCGAGCGGCGGTTGGTGGTGGCGGGAGACAACGACGATCCCGCCTTGCTGACGGAGGCCTGCCGGGGCGCTCAGCTGCTGGTCCATGAAGCCACCTACGCCCAGGCGCAGATCGACAAGACCGGGCAGAGCTGGGGCCACAGCAGCGCGGCCGGCGTCGCTCGTTTCGCCGAGGCGCAGGCGCTGCCGGCGCTGTTGCTCACCCATTTCAGTCCGCGCTATCAGGCCGAGGCGGGGCGTTCGCCGTGCATCGACGAGCTGCGCCGGGAGGCCGCGGCCTGCTATGGCGGCCACCTGCAGCTGGCCGAGGATTTCGCGCGCTTTCGCCTGGATCGTCAGGGCCGGCTGAAAGCCCTGGACCAGAGCGGCGGGGCAGGGGATGGCGACCCGCAGCAGGAAAGAGGCTGAAACGCTTCGGTCTTGTCTGACCTGTTCTCCTTGGGCATAGTGCGAACGTTTATCATTTCAGGATCCTTTCGATCCCTCGCACCTCGTCCCTAGGAGAAGCAAATGGCGGTGTCTTTCAACAAGGTCTCGACGCTGGGCGCCATGGCGCTACTGTCCCTGGCAGTGGCAGCCTGTTCCAGCCGCCCGGAGGCACCGATGCCACCGCCGCCCGCGCCGGCGCCTGTCGCCGCGCAGCCCGCCGCGCCCCAGGCGCCGGCCGAACTCAAGCGCATCGAGCTGGGCTACGGCGTCTACGAGCTGGCCTACAGCCCGGCCAAGCAGTCGGTCTATGCGGCGACTGCCCAGTTGACCAAGGGCGTCACCGGCGGGGTGATCTACCAGCTGGATCCGGCCACCCTGGCCATCACTGGCCAGATCCACACCGACCTGAAGAACTTCGCCCTGACCACCGATGCCAGCGGCGAGACGCTATTCGTCACCAACTCCCTGGACGGCGGCCTCAGCCGCATCGACCTGCGTACCGGCAAGGTGGAGAAACGGCTGAAATTCAACGAGATGGGTCGTGACGGCCATCCGGTCAATCCGCGCCAGGTCATCCTGCATGACGGCCTGCTGTATGTCGGCGGTGTCGGCGATCCGGGGGTGATCTGGGTGGTGGACGCCAAGACGCTGACCCTCAAGGCGCGCATTCCCAATGCCGGCAAGTGGGTGACCGGCCTGCTGTATTCCGAGGACACCGGGCGCCTCTATGCGGCCAACGGCAGTGGGGAAGTGCTGGTGATCAATCCGCGCACCCGCAAGATCGAACACCGCTGGACCCCGGGTGACGGTGGCAAGTACCTGCTGCTGAACCTGGCCGAGGATCGCGCGAACCACCAGCTGTTCGTCACCGACAATTCCGAGGCCAAGACCGTGCTGGTCTTCGATATCCGCAGCGGCAAGGTAATCAAGCGCCTGCCGGTGGGTGACGCCCTGGCCATCAAGCTCAATACCAAACGCAATGAGCTGTACATCACCCAGCGCGAGACCGGTCGGCTGCTGATCCTCGACGCCACCACCTACGCCGAGAAAAAGGCCTACGACCTCAAGCCCAATCCCAACAGCCTGCTGGTCAGCCCGGATGGCCAGACGCTGTATGCGACGGTGAAGACGCCCTTCGACAAGGAATACATGAACACCGCACCGGAAAGCGTGGTGCGCATCGACCTCTCCGCGGTGAAGTAAACCACGCCGCCCTGGCTGCTGCAGCGTCCTGCTGCGGTGGCCCCGGGCTTCCCAAGCCCGCCGGCTTGCTCTTGAATGCGTGGGTACCACCACCCAGGAGCCGCCACCTTGTCCGCGACCGATCTCAGCCTGCTTCCGCTGCTGGAAGCCTCTTATCGTCACTGGCTCGGCCAGCCGCTGCCGCGTCCTGCGGGATTACTTGCGGCCGACGTTCCTGCCTGGCTGCATGAGCGGGCACCCTATGCCCTGCTGGCGCACGGTACCGAAGCCGATCCGCTGTTCTGCTATGCCAACCGGCAGGCCTTAAGCTGCTTCGGCTATCCCCGCGCCGAATTCATCGGCATGCCCTCCAGGTTCAGCGCCTCACCCAAGGACCGGGACGAGCGCCAGCGCCTGATGGAAGCGGTGGGGCGCCAGGGTTATGCCTGTGGCTATGAGGGCTGGCGGGTCGATCGAGACGGTGAGGCCTTCCAGATCCATGCCGGCGTGGTGTGGAATCTGCTTGATGTCGACGGACAGCGATTGGGGCAGGCGGCGTTGTTCTGGCCGGACCCGCAGCGGATTGGGCAACTGGAGTGAGGCAAAGATCGTTGGGCTCGGCTGCGCTCGGAAGATCGGCGAATTCGGGGACAAGGCTGCGCCGTTGTCCACCCTACGCCTAGCCTGACGGCGTAGGGTGGAAAACCGCGCAGCGTTTTCCACGCGAGGGTAATGCCAGGCTATCCCGACTCATCCCGGTCGGATGCTTCACTTGTCCTCGACGATCAGCACCACCAGATCCTTGGGCCCGTGGGCGCCATAGGCCAGTACCTGCTCGATGTCGGCGGTCTTGGACGGCCCGGAGATCAGCAGGGTATTGGTCGGCATGCCGTCCTGCCAGCGGTGCTGTTGCTGCAACTCGTAGAAGTTGTCCACCACGGTGCTGGCCCTGAGCAGGGCGATATGCAGCGGGGGCACCAGGCTCATCAGGCGCGGTTCCTGACGATCCGGCCAGAGCACCAGGCTGCCAGTGGAGGCCAGGGCGCCAAGGGTGCCGGTGAGGCTGGCCGGGGTGTCGTTGAACAGTTCGGCCTTCCACTCTTCCACGGGGCGATCGTAGGCCTTCCAGCGCGGTGAGCCGTCGCCCTGCCAGCGCTCCACCAGGCGCGCACCGTGGGGCGTGCCGGGAGCGATCAATAGCTGATCCAGACCCCGTTCGGCGAGGACGCGCTCGACCAGCGCCGGCCAGTCCGCCGCGGTGGTCAGGTGGGTTTCGGTATGCACCGTCTCCATCAGGGTGCGCAGGCGGGCGACGCGCTCCGCAGGTGGATAGCGCCAGGGTTCGGTCACCAGGGCTTCATCGAAGGTGTCCGCCAGCGGCTGAGTGCCCTGCAGACTGCCGCGCAGCTTGGCGAGGATGTTGTCGCGGGCGCTCATGGGCGTTTCTCCAGGTGGTCGCGGGCCAGTTCGTGCAGCGAGCGCGATGCCGGCCTGGGCGCGCTGTGGTGCTCCGTCCAGGGGCCGAGCTGGCCGGGGGCGAAGCGGCCGAAGCGGGTGGCCAGGTAGCTGAAGCCGCGATAGAGCAGCGGCGAGGTGTAGAGATTCTGCCAGGCATGCCAGGTCCAGCGCTCCCGGGCGGAGAACTTGCTGCCCTGGCCGCGCAGCAGGTGCGGCTCGGCATTGGGCGCCTTGACGTTCTCTTCGCGCAGGCGCCGCAAGAGCGCCGGAATCGGGATCTTGACCGGGCAGACTTCACCACAGGCGCCACACAGCGAGGAGGCGCTGGGGTGGTCGGGCGCCTGCTCCAGGCCGACCAGGTGGGGGGTGATGATGGCGCCGATGGGGCCGGGATAGACCTCACCATAGGCATGGCCGCCGATGCGGGTATAGACCGGGCAGTGATTCATGCAGGCGCCGCAGCGGATGCAGTTGAGGGTCTGGCGCAATTCGCTGTCGGCGAAGGCCTGGCTGCGGCCGTTGTCCAGCAGCACCAGGTGCACCTCGCGCGGTCCGTCCAGCTCCTCGGCCTTGCGCGGCCCGGAGATCATGTTGACGTAGGTGGTGATCGGCTGGCCCAGGGCCGAACGGGTCAGCAGCGATAGCAGCGGTACCACGTCGCGCAGGTTCTCCACCACCTTTTCGATACCGGTCACGGCGATGTGCACCGGCGGTACCGTGGTGGACATCCGCCCGTTGCCCTCGTTTTCCACCAGCAGCAGGGTACCGGTCTCGGCCACGGCGAAGTTGACCCCGGAGATGCCGATGTCGGCCTCGAAGAATTTCTGCCGCAGCACCCGCCGACCGGTCTGGATGAGTTCGTCGACGTCGGTGGTGTAGGGCTCGGCGAGGTGCTCGTGGAAGAGGGTACCCACCTGCTGCCGGTTGAGGTGGATGGCCGGCATGATGATGTGCGAGGGCTTCTCGCCGGCGAGCTGGATGATGTACTCGCCCATGTCCGATTCCAGGCAGTCGATGCCCTGGGCGCCGAGCACGTGGTTCATGTCCATTTCTTCGCTGACCATGGACTTGCCCTTGATCAGCAGTTTGGCCGCATGGCGCTCGGCGATCTGCTGGACGATGGCGTTGGCCTCGGCCGTGGTCTCGGCCCAGTGCACCTGGACGCCATTGCGCTTGAGGTTGGCTTCCAGGCGCTCCAGCAGCTCCGGCAGCTTGGACAGCGCCCGGGCGCGGGTGCGATTGCCCAGTTCGCGCAGGCGCTCGCGCTCGTCGGCATCGCTCATGCTGGCCAGGCGCTTGGTCATCAGCGAATCCATGGCCGTGCGGAAGTTGCGTCTGAGCTGGTCGTCGCCCAGGGCCTGGCGGGCGCGCGTCTTGAAGGGGGGCGCCGCGCTGATGTCGGTGAGGGGGATCTTCAGCATCTCGTTCATACGGCACCTCCGATACGGCGCCAGAGAAAGCTCGCCAGGTGTTCGCCACGCAGGGCGGCGCGCTGTTTTTCCAGGGCGCCGTTGATGTTCATCAGGCAACCGCAGTCGGCGGTGAGCACCTGGGCCGCACCGCTGTCCTGCAGGGCACGGGTCTTGTCCGCCACCATGGCGCCGGAGATGTCCGGCATGCGTACCGAGAAGGTGCCGCCAAAACCGCAGCATTCGCTCTCGTGGTCATGGTCGACGCGCTCCACGGCCTGCAGCTGGCCGAGCAGGGCGCGGCCGTGCAGGTGGGTCTGCATCTCGCGGCGGGCGCTGCAGGAGGTGTGCAGCGCCACCTTGGTCGGGGCGCCGCGATCCTGGTAGTCGACCTGGCAGACGTGCAGCAGGAATTCCGCCAGTTCGTAGGTGCGCTCGGCCAGATCCCTTACCTGCCGCAGGGTGTCAGGCTCGTCGGCGAACAGCTCGGCGTAGTGATGGCGCAGCATCCCGGCGCAGGAGCCGGAGGGCACCACCACCGGCCAGGGCTCGGCGAACAGCGCCAGCTGGGTGCGGGCCACGGCACGGGCTTCCTCGGTGTAGCCCGAGGTGTAGGCGGGCTGACCACAGCAGCTCTGCGCCTGGGGGAAATGCACGCGGATGCCTTCGCGCTCCAGCAGGCGGATGCTGTCCATGCCGGCTTCGGGATAGAAGAGGTCCACCACGCAGGTGCCGAACAGATAGACCTGGGTCGGTTTCTGCGGCGGATAGGTCCGCGGCGGCGCCAGCGGTGGCGCGGTGCGGGTGGCGTTGGGGGCGGCGTTGTGGAAGAGGTCGTTCATTAGGCTACTCCGGGTTGGCCCGGTTAAAAGAGAGCCTTTTCATGATCTGCTGCGCGTCGGCCAAACCGCGTTGAAAAGGCCTTCGGAATGCTCATTTACCACTCGTAAACTCCGCTTCCTCAGGCCTTTTCGCCTTGTTTGTCTCTAGCTCGCGAGATCATGAAAAGGCTCCAGAAGACCGGCGGCGACCTGGGTCGCCGCCGGGAAACGCACGATCAGTGCACCAGCATGCCGGTGAACACATAGGCCTGCGCCAGGGTGATCAAGCCGACCAGCACGGCGAAGCCGATGCTGTGCCGTACGGTGAAACGGAACAGGTCGGACTCCTTGCCCACCATGCCGGTGGCGGCGCAGGCCACGGCGATGGATTGCGGCGAGATCATCTTGCCGGTCACGCCGCCGGAGCTGTTGGCCGCCACCAGCAGGGTGTCGGAAACGCCGATCTGGTGCGCGGTGGTCGCCTGCAGCGAGCCGAACAGGGCATTGGACGAGGTATCCGAACCGGTCAGGAATACCCCTAGCCAGCCCAGCAGCGGCGAGAAGAAGGGGAACAGCGCGCCGGTACCGGCCAGCAGCAGGGCCAGGGTGGTGGACATGCCCGAGTAGTTGACGACGAAGGCGAAGGCCAGCACCAGGCCGATCGACAGGATCGGCTTGCGCAACTCCACCAGGGTTTCCCTGAACACGCCCAGGGCGGTCGAGGGCTTGATGCGGAAGATGGCCATGGAGATCAGCGCCGAGATCAGGATGGCGGTGCCCGACGCCGACAGCAGGTCGAGCTTGTAGACCGCCGGCATTGGCGTCGGCGTGGCTACGATCGGCAGCGTCTTGAGCACCAGCTTGTCCAGGTAGGGCACCGGTACGTTGATCACGAGGGCATAGAGGGCGCCGCCGGTGGCGAACAGCGCCTTGAAGGCCTTGGTGGTCCAGATCGTGACGACCACGGTCAGGATCAGGAACGGCGACCAGGCCTTGATCACGGTACCCAGGGGATGCTCCGGCGGCAGGCGACCGCCCTGGCCGAAGCCGGCACCACCGCCCCCCAGCATGGCCGCACCGCCGCCCGTCACGGTCGTGGCACCGGCGGTGGCGTGCTGCGGCTGGCGCAGCTTGAGGTAGGCGGTGAGGGCGATCATGGCGGCCAGGGACGAAGTGATGTCGGGCAGCTCCGGACCGATGAAGTTGGAGGTCAGGTACTGGAACACGGCGAAGGTGCCGCCGCAGATCAGCGCCGGCTTCCAGGTTTCCCGCAGCCCGCGCATGCCGTCCATCATGAACATCAGCCACAGCGGCACCAGCAGCGACAGCAGCGGCAGCTGGCGACCGGTCATGGCGCCGATCTTGAAGGCGTCGATACCGGTCACCTGCCCGGCGACGATGGTCGGGATGCCCAGGGCGCCAAAGGCCACCGGCGCAGTGTTGGCGATCAGGCAGAGCCCGGCCGCCTTCAGCGGATTGTGGCCGAGGCCCACCAGCAGGGCGGCGGTGATGGCCACCGGTGCGCCGAAGCCGGCCGCACCCTCCAGGAAGGCGCCAAAGCAGAAGCCGATCAGCAGCACCTGCAGGCGCTGGTCGTCGGTGATGGACAGCACCGAGCTGCGGATGATGTCGAACTGCCCGCACTTGACCGTCAGCTTGTAGAGGAACACCGCCGTGACGATGATCCAGGCGATGGGCCAGAGGCCATAGAGGAAACCGTAGCCGGCCGAGGCCAGCGCCTTGTCCACCGGCATGCGATAGACGAACAGCGCGATGAGCAGGGCGATCGCCAGGGTGATGGCGCCCGCCACATGGCCCTTGAGCCTCAGACCGGCGAGCGCGACGAAGAAGAACAGAATGGGCAGGGCGGCGACGAAGGCCGAAAGGCCCAGGCTGCCCAGGGGGAGATAGATCTGTTGCCAGGTATCCATCGGGTGCTCCTTGATTGTTTTTGTAGGGAGGCGGCAGGACGGGGTTGCACAAGATCGCGACCTGTGGCAAAAATTGGTAATACCAATTTACAAGAGCGACTTCACGCACGTTAAGCGGGGTCTTTGCCTCTGTCAAACCCCTTGATGTGCGACTTTCGTCGGCCAGTACCGCCCGGCTGGCGGACGTCCGCCATCGTCCGCGGCATTTTTCGAGGTTTTTCATGGGGTTCGAACCGGTCAAGCAACGTCGTCTGTCGGACGACATCGTCAAGCACCTGGAGGCGCTGATCGCCGAAGGCTCTCTGCGACCTGGCGAGCGCCTGCCGGCCGAGCGGGTGCTGGCCGAGCGCTTCGGGGTATCGCGACCCTCGCTGCGCGAAGCCATCCAGAAGCTGATCGCGCGCGGCCTGCTGCTCAGCCGGCAGGGCGGTGGCACCTATGTCACCGAGGCGCTCAACAGTGCCTTCACCGATCCCCTGCTACCGTTGCTGGAAAGCCGCGAGGAAACCCGCCGCGATCTGCTGGAGTTTCGCCACACCCTGGAAAGCGCCTGTGCCTATTACGCCGCCCAGCGCGCCACCGAGCCGGACCTGGCGCGGCTGACCCTGGCCTGGGAACGCCTGGAAGACTGCTACCGGCGGCGCGAGACCCTGACCCGGGAAGAGGAAGGCGAGGCCGATGCGGCCTTTCACCTGGCCATCGCCGAGGCCAGTCACAACGCCGTCTACCTGCACAGCATCCGCAGCCTGTTCGAATTGCTGCGCCATCACATGGTGACCAATATCGGCGGCATGCAGGCGCAGCGGGGCGAAACCCGCGAGCGCCTGCTGGAACAGCACCGGTCGCTCTACCAGGCGATTGTCGCGGGTGAAGCGGAAACGGCGCGCGAGGCCGCGAGTCGTCATCTGGGCTATGTGCGGGAGGTTCTGGAGGAGGCCGGCGCCATGGCAGGCCGTCTAGCACGGGCCAAACGGCGAGATGAGCTCTAGAAAAATCTGGCGGAAAACATCATGATGTCATTATGCTAGTAGCATAAGTTGAGCGTCCGCGGCTAAAGTTTAGCGTTCCAGAGCTGATAACCCGGTCACACCTTCCCGCCTTCGCTGGCGTCTAGACCGGTACCCTCCTGTGGAACACGCCTCTTCTTCGCCCTCGCTCGTCGACTTTACCTTCACCCCTGCATTGCTCGGTGCCTGCGGTACCGGCGCGATCCTGTTCGTGGGCGGCGTGACGCCGACCACCCTGGCGCTGAGTGCCACCCAGGTGGTGCTTGCCGCCGGTCTGGGCTTCTGGCAGCTGCGTCGCGCCCAGGCGCGCCACGCCGAGCGCGCCGCCGACCAGGCCGTGAGCCAGAGCCCGGCCAGCGGTCGGGACGAGGCACTCGAAGCCCTCTGCGTGGCGGTACTGCCGGTATGGTCCGAGCAGATCGAAGCGGCGCGGGCCCACACCGAGCAGGAAATCGTCAGCCTGACCAGTCGCTTCGCCGAACTGGCCGACCGCATCCACAGCGTCGCCGGCGCCGATCATGGCGGTGGCGATCGCCTGGTCAATCTCATGGCCAGCAGCCAGAACCAGCTCGACGGCATCCTGCACTCGCTGCGCGAGGCGCTGTCGAGCAAGGGCGCGCTGCTGGACGAGGTCAACGGCCTGGCCGGTCTGACCGAACAACTCAAGAGCATGGCCAAGGACGTCGGCGACGTGGCGCGCCAGACCAACCTGCTGGCCCTCAACGCCGCCATCGAAGCCGCCCGGGCCGGCGAAGCCGGGCGCGGTTTCGCGGTGGTCGCCGACGAGGTGCGCAAGCTCTCCACCCTGTCCGGCGATACCGGACAGAAGATCGGCGAAACCGTGGAAACGGTGAATGGCGCCATTGCCCGCACCCTGGAACTGTCGCAGCTCCACGCCGAACGCGACACTGGCACCCTGAACCAGTCCGGCGAGACCATCGAGCAGGTCATCGGCGCCTTTGGCGGCACCACCCGTGACGTGGTCGAGCGCAGCGATGCCCTGGCCGACAACGCCGCGGCCGTGGGCGGCGCCATTGCCGAGGTGCTGGTCGCCCTGCAATTCCAGGATCGCGTCAGCCAGATGCTCGGCCACATCCGTGACGACCAGGCGCGCCTCGAGCGCCTGGTGATCGACCGTCGCACCCTGGCTGCCAGCGGTCAGCCGCTGCCGACCCTCGACACCCGTGGCTGGCTCGCCGAGCTGGCCCGCACCTACACCATGGCCGAGCAGGTCGCCGTGCACCACGGCAAGCGACCGGCCGCCGCCGCTGCCGAATCCGATATCACGTTCTTTTAAGGAAAGCTGTCATGAGCAACAAGACCATTCTGATCGTCGACGACTCCATCTCCATCCGCCAGGTGGTGTCCATGACCCTGAAAAGCGCGGGCTATGACGTCATCGAAGGCTGCGACGGCCGCGATGCCCTGACCAAGCTGGACGGTCGCAAGGTGCACCTGATCATCAGCGACGTGAACATGCCCAACATGGACGGCATCACCTTCGTCACCGCGGCCAAGAAGCTGCCGGCCTACCGGTTCACCCCGGTGATCATGCTCACCACCGAATCCGATGCCGCCAAGAAGGCCGCCGGCCAGGCCGCCGGTGCCAAGGCCTGGATGGTCAAGCCGTTCCAGCCGGCGCAGATGCTGGCGGCGGTTTCCAAGCTGATCATGCCCTGATGGCCCTGGAGGCTGCCCCTATGAACGATGCCGTTCGTACCCGCTTGCCCATTACCGGGCCGCTGACCATCTACACCGCGGCCGACAGCAAGCCGCTGCTGATGGAGCCCCTGACCGCCGGGGTCACCGTGGCGCTGGAACTGGCCGAGGTCGATGAATTCGATTCGGCCGGGCTGCAGTTGCTGCTGCTGGCCCACCGGGAGGCGCAGCGTTTGGGCGGCAGCCTGGAGCTGGTCGATCCCAGCCCCGCCGTCACCGAACTGCTGGAGCTGGCAGGTCTTGCCGACTTCTTTACCGCGGCCGCCGCGGAAGGTGTTGCCGCATGAACATGGACGAGATTCTCAAGACCTTCATCGCCGAGAGCGAGGAATTGCTGCAGCAGATGGAAGCCGCGCTGCTGCAGATCGAGCAGGCACCGGATGATGTCGAGCTGATCAATGCCATCTTCCGCGCCGCCCACACCATCAAGGGTTCGGCCGGTCTGTTCGGTCTGGACCATGTGGTGGCCTTCACCCATGTCGCCGAAAGCGTGCTCGACCGGATCCGCAGCAACGAGCTGGCCTTCGACGAGACCCTGTCGGCGCTGTTCCTTGAGGTCTGCGACCACCTCAACGGCCTGATCGCCCGGGTGTCGTCCGGCAGCGAGCCGGAGCCCGACTTCCAGGCCGCCGGCGCCGTGCTGGTGCAGCGCCTGGAGCACTATCTGCAGCCGAGCGCCAAGGCGGCCCAGCCGGTCGCTGCCGCCCGTACCCTGGCGGCACCGGTCGATGGCGTGGCCGCCGGCCACTGGCACCTGTCGCTGCGCTTCGGTCCGGACATGCTGCGCAACGGCATGGATCCGCTGGCCTTCGTCCGCTACCTCAACAGCTTTGGCCGCATCGTCAACATCGTCACCCTGACCGATGCCATCCCGGCCGCAGCGGACATGGATCCGGAGACCTGCTACCTGGGCTTCGAGGTCGCCTTCGACAGCGACGCCGACAAGGCGACCATCGAGGCGGCCTTCGAATTCGTCCGCGAAGACAGCCAGATCCGCATCCTGCCGCCGCACAGCCGCAGCAGCGACTACTGCCAGCTGATCGACGACCTGGCCGAGGAAGACCTGCGCCTGGGCGAGATCCTGGTGCGCTGCGGCACCCTGACCGCCACCGAGCTGGACGAGGTGCTGCGCCGCCAGGCCGATCCGGCCACCCCGCGCCAGCCTATTGGCGAAGCCCTGGTGGAAGCCCAGCTGGTCAATCCGCCGGTGGTGGATGCGGCCCTGAACAAGCAGCGCAAGATCAAGGAGCAGCGCGCGCCGGCGGGCGAAGGCCAGTTGATCCGCATCGACGCCACCAAACTCGACCAACTGATCGACCTCATCGGTGAGCTGATCATCGCCGGTGCCGGGACCCAGCTGATCGCCCAGCAGAGCGGCCTGGCGGCCCTGGTGGAATCCACCGGGGTGCTGTCGCGCCTGGTGGAAGAGGTGCGGGACACCGCCCTGACCCTGCGCATGGTGCAGATCGGTACCACCTTCAACCGCTTCCAGCGGGTGGTCCGCGACGTCTCCAAGGAAATCGGCAAGGACATTGCCCTGCGCATCAGCGGTGGCGAGACCGAACTGGACAAGACCGTGGTGGAAAAGATCGGTGATCCGCTGACCCACCTGATCCGCAACGCCATGGACCACGGCATCGAATCCGCCGAGCTGCGCCTGGCGCGTGGCAAGCCGGCCCAGGGCACCGTGGGGCTGAACGCCTATCACGAGGCCAGCAGCATCGTCATCCAGGTCACCGACGACGGTGGCGGTCTGTCGCGCGAGCGCATCCTGCGCAAGGCGACCGAGCGCGGCCTGATCGCCGAAGGCCAGGTGCTGGCCGACAAGGACGTGTTCAACCTGATCTTCGAACCGGGTTTCTCCACCGCCGAGCAGATCAGCAACCTGTCCGGTCGCGGCGTCGGCATGGACGTGGTGAAAAAGAACATCACCGCCCTGCGCGGCAGCGTCGACCTCACCAGCGAGGAGGACCGCGGCACCACGGTGACCATCCGCCTGCCGCTGACCCTGGCGATCATCGACGGCTTCCTCATCGGCGTCGGCAAGGCCACCTACGTGGTGCCCCTGGAAGCGGTGGAGGAGTGCATCGAGCTGACCGAGGCGGCCAGTGTCCAGGCCAACGGCAACGACTACCTCGACCTGCGCGGCGAGGTGCTGCCGGTGCTGCGCCTGCGCCAGCTGTTCACCATCGAGGAAGCCCCGCCGCGGCGGCAGAACGTGGTGGTGGTGCGCTATGCCGGCCAGCGCGCCGGCCTGGTGGTCGATCAGCTGCTCGGCGAATTCCAGACCGTGATCAAGCCGCTCGGTCCGCTGTTCGGCCACAACCGCAGCCTCGGTGGTTTCACCATCCTGGGTACCGGTGCCGTGGCGCTGATCCTCAACGTGCCCGGCCTGATTGGCGAAGCCGCGTCCACCGGCACCGCTGCTCCAGTCCTCGCACCCGTGCTGGCCTAACTGAACCGACCCGACTTGACCTGACCGACAAGGATTTAGAGTCCATGACCGTTACCAAACGCATGTCCCTGCTGGTCCTCTCTGCGCTGCTGGGGATCATTCTCCTGGCAGGGCTGGCCTACTACCAATTGCACCAGGTCTTCGAACGGGCCAATTTCGGCAACAACGATACCGTGCCGGCCATTCTGGGCATCGACGCCGTCGACGCCCATTCCGCCGATGTCATCACCAACATCTATCGCCATCTCGCCGCCGACGGTGATGCCGCCACCCAGAAGGCCGAAAAGGAACTCAGCGAATCGCAGCGGCTGACCGATGAGGCGCTCAAGGCTTACGAGGGGCAGATCTCCGACGACACCGACAAGCGTCTATGGGAAGACGACAGGCAGGCGATCGCCGCGCTCAACCAGCTCGCGGCCAAGGTGATCCCGCTGTCGCGCGCCAGCCAGGATGACGAGGTCAAGCGGCTGCTGGGCGAAAACCAGGAGATCATCACCCACGTGGGTGATGTTCTCGACGCCCATCGCCTCTATAACCAGAAGCTGGGAACCGAGCAGTCCAACCTGGCGGAGGGCACGCTCAATCAGGCCACGCTGCTGTCGGTCGGCATCTCCGTGGCCACCCTGCTACTGATCGGCCTGCTCGGCTTCTTCATCACCCGCAACCTGCTGCGTCAGCTCGGCGGCGAGCCGGCCGAGGTGGCCAAGGTCGCCAACCGCACCGCCGCGGGCGACCTGCCCGACGATCTGCAGCTGCGCGCCGGCGACGATTCCAGCCTGATGGCCGCCATGCAGCGCATGGTGGTGACCCTGCGCGGTCTGGTGCAGGAGATGAGCACCATGGCCAGCGAGCATGATCGCGGCGAGACCGACAAACGCATCCCGCTGGAGCGCTTCCAGGGCACCTTCCGCAACGTCGCCGAAGGCGTCAACGCCATGGTCGCCGGTCACCTGAGCGATTCGGCCAAGGCCATGGCCTGCGTCAAAAGCTTCGGCGAAGGCGATCTGGCCGCGCCGCTGGAGCGTTTCCCCGGCAGGAAGGCGGTGATCAACGACAACCTTGAGCAGGTGCGCGACAACATCCAGCTGCTGGTCGCGGAGATGGTGCAGCTGTCCGCCGCCCATGATCGCGGCGAGACCGATGCCCGCATTCCCGTCGAGCGCTTCCAGGGCACCTTCCGCGGCATGGCCGAAGGCGTCAACGCCATGGTCGCCGGCCACCTGAGCGATTCGGCAAAGGCCATGGCCTGCGTCAAGCGCTTCGGCGAAGGCGATCTGTCGGTGGCGCTGGAACGCTTCCCCGGCCAGAAGGCGGTGATCAACGACAACCTCGAACAGGTCCGCGGCAACATCCAGCGCCTGGTCGAAGACGCCAATCTGCTGAGCCAGGCGGCCATGGCCGGTCGTCTCGACACCCGCGCCGATGCCAGTGCCCACCAGGGCGATTTCCGCCGCATCGTCGCCGGCATCAATGGCACCCTCGACGCCATCGTGGCGCCGGTCAACGAAGCCATGGGCGTGATGGCCGGGCTCTCCCAGGGCGACCTGAGCCGCACTGTACGCGGTGACTACCAGGGGCAGTTGCTGGAGCTCAAGGAGTCGATCAACGGCACCGTGGGCAAGCTGAACCAGATCATCGGCGACGTGCGCCTGTCGGCCGACTCCCTGGCCAGCGCCTCGGAAGAGATCTCCGCCACCGCCCAGAGCATGAGCCAGGCCAGCACCGAACAGGCGGCCTCGGTCGAGGAGACCAGCGCCAGCGTCGAGCAGATGTCGGCCTCCATCACCCAGAACACGGAGAACGCCAAGGTCACCGACGGCATGGCCGGCAAGGCCGCGCGGGAAGCCGGGGAGGGCGGTCAGGCGGTCGGCGAGACCCTGGTGGCCATGAAGACCATCGCCGACAAGATCGGCATCGTCGACGACATCGCCTACCAGACCAACCTGCTGGCGCT
>NZ_JAQYZY010000055.1:0-1991 GCF_028640825.1 Pseudomonas sp. LA5 | reverse complement strand
CAGACCAACCTGCTGGCGCTCAACGCCGCCATCGAAGCGGCCCGCGCCGGCGAGCACGGCAAGGGCTTCGCCGTGGTGGCCGCCGAGGTCCGCAAGCTGGCCGAACGCAGCCAGGTCGCCGCCCAGGAAATCGGTACCGTGGCCAAGAGCAGCGTGGCCCTGGCCGAACGCGCCGGCACCCTGCTAGAGCAGATGGTGCCGTCCATCAGCAAGACCTCCGACCTGGTGCAGGAAATCGCCTCGGCCAGCGAAGAACAGAGCAGCGGGGTGAGCCAGATCAACGGCGCCATGCTGCAACTGAGCCAGATCACCCAGCAGAACGCCTCGGCGTCCGAAGAACTGGCTGCCACCGCCGAGGAAATGAGTACCCAGGCCGAGCAGCTGCAACGCCTGATGGGCTTCTTCAATACCGGCGAAGGCCGGGTGGTACAGGACCTGGAGCGCGCGCTGGAGGCCTCGCGGCCCAAGGCCATGCAGGTCCCGGGCAAGGCACTGCGTACGGGTACCTCGGGCGTGCCGGACGGCTACGTCTCCTTCGAATCCTGATCCCTATCCAACGGCCACCTGCAGGTGGCCTTTTTGAGACCATCGACATGACCGTCATCAAGAAAATGCTGCTGCTGGTGCTGTCCGCGTTATTGGGCATCCTGGTGCTGGCCGGCACCGGGCAATACGAAATCGACCAGGTGTTCCAGGCGGCCAACTACGGCAACGACAACACCGTTCCCAGCCTCAAGGCGCTCGGCGAGGTCAACGACAGCCGCTCCGACTACGTGGTGGGCATCTATCGCCACGTGCTGTCGACCAGCGCCGAAACCATGACCACCGTCGAGCAGGACCTGGCCGCGGCCAAGGAGCGCATCGGCCAGAATCTCGGCAAGTACGAGACACTGGTCTCGGACGACCGCGACCGTGGCCTGCTGGCCGCCGATCGCGCCGCCTTCACGGCGCTGTTCAGCCTCGGCGACCAGGTCATCGCCCTGTCGCGGCAGAATCGCAACGAAGACGCCCAGGCCCTGATGCGCAGCCGCACCGACGTGATGCTGGCGATCAACAAGGCCCTCGACGAGCACGTAGGCTACAACCAGACCCTCGCGCTGCAAGGTGTGCAGGTCGCCCAGAAGACCAAGGTCGAGGCCACCTGGCTGGCCCTGGGCATTGCCCTGGCGACCCTGCTGGCGGTGGCCCTGCTGGGCTTCTTCATCACCCGCAATCTGCTGCGTCAGCTGGGCGGTGAGCCCGCGGCGGTGGCGACCCTGGCCGGCCGCGTGGCCGCCGGCGATCTGCCGGACGACATCAAGCTGCGCGACGACGACAAGACCAGCCTGATGGCGGCCATGCAGAACATGGTCACCACCCTGCGCAGCCTGATCAGCGAAATGAGCAGCATGTCGGCTGCCCATGACCGCGGCGAAACCGTGGTGCGCATTCCGGCCGAGCGCTTCCAGGGCGCCTATCGCAACATGGCCGAAGGGGTCAACGGCATGGTCGCCGGCCACCTGAGCGATTCGGCCAAGGCCATGGCCTGCGTCAAGAGCTTCGGCGAAGGCGATCTGTCGGTGGCGCTGGAGCGCTTCCCCGGGCAGAAGGCGGTCATCAACGACAACCTCGAGCAGGTCCGCGGCAACATCCAGCGCCTGGTCGAGGACGCCAACCAGCTGAGCCAGGCGGCCATGGCCGGTCGCCTGGACACCCGTGCCGATGCCGCTGCCCACCAGGGTGACTTCCGCCGCATCGTCGCCGGGATCAACGGTACACTCGATGCCATCGTGGCGCCGGTCAACGAAGCCATGGGCGTCATGGCCGGGCTCTCCCAGGGCGACCTGAGCCGTACCGTGCGCGGTGACTACCAGGGTCAGCTGCTGGAACTCAAGGAATCGATCAACGGCACCGTCGGCAAGCTGAACCAGATCATCGGCGACGTGCGCCTGTCGGCCGATGCCCTGGCCAGCGCCTCGGAAGAGATCTCCGCCACCGCCCAGAGCATGAGC
>NZ_JAQYZY010000054.1:0-36856 GCF_028640825.1 Pseudomonas sp. LA5 | reverse complement strand
GGGACGAGCGGTTATTCGTGGACGATGCGCGAGTGATCGCGGGTGTCCTTCATGAAGACGTAGACCAGCAGCGAGCAGGCGATGCAGCCGGTCACGTACCAGTAGTAGCCGCTCTCCATGCCGATGCTCTTGAACCACAGCGCCAGGTATTCGGCGGTGCCGCCGAAGATGGACACGGTCAGGGCATAGGGCAGGCCGACGCCCAGGGCGCGGATCTCGGTGGGGAACAGCTCGGCCTTCACCACGGCGTTGATCGAGGTGTAGAAGCTGACGATCACCAGCGCCACCATGATCAGGCCGAAGGCGCCCCACCAGGAGGTGACGCTACCCAGGGCGGTCAGGATCGGATAGGTGAACAGGGTGCCGAGCACGCCGAAGGCGATCAGCACCGGGCGCCGGCCGACGCGGTCGGAGAGGGCGCCGACAACGGGCTGCAGCAGCATGAACAGGAACAGCGTCGCCGCCGAGATGGAGGTGGCGTCGGTCTTGCTCATGCCCACCGAGTTGACCAGGTACTTCTGCATGTAGGTGGTGTAGGTGTAGAAGGCCAGGGTGCCACCCATGGTCAGGCCGACCACGGTGAGGAATTCCTTGGGGTGGCGCGCCAGGGTGCGCATCAGGGATTCCTTGGGCTTCTCGGCCTTCTTGAAGGAGCTGGTCTCTTCCATGCCGCGGCGCAGGTAGAGCGCGGTCACGGCGCAGGCGGCGCCGATCAGGAAGGGAATGCGCCAGCCCCAGCTCTCCAGCTGTTCGACGGTCAGGGTCTGCTGCAGCACGATCAGGGTGGCCAGGGCCAGCAGCTGGCCGGAGATCAGGGTGACGTACTGGAAGCTGGAGTAGAAGCCACGGCTTTCCTTGGTCGCCATCTCGCTCAGGTAGGTGGCGGAGGTGCCGTATTCACCGCCCACCGAGAGGCCCTGCAGCAGCCGCGCCAGCACCAGCATGATGGGGGCGGCGACGCCGATGGTGGTATAGCTGGGGGTGAGGGCGATGATCAAGGAGCCTGCGCACATCATGATCACCGAGACCATCAGCGCGGACTTGCGGCCGGCCTTGTCGGCATAGAGGCCCATCAGCCAGCCGCCGATGGGGCGCATGAGAAAGCCCACGGCAAAGATAGCGGCGACGTTGAGCAGCTGGGCGGTCTGGTCGCCCTTGGGAAAGAACGCCTTGGCGAAATACAGCGAGAAGGCGGCGTAGACGTACCAGTCGTACCATTCGACCAGATTGCCGACGGAACCGCTGAAGATGGACTTGATGCGCTGCGAGGTGGTCTTGGGCGCGGTCTGGCCGGCCGCGAGGGTAGCGGTGCTATCCACAGGGGTGTTCCTCTTGTCGTTGTTATTAGGGCGCTCGGGGCGTCGACAAGGGCTATAGCAGGGCGCGTGCCAGGTCGCGAAGCCGCGTCCTGACTGGGTTTTTACCCTCTGCATGGGCGATATTCTGCCTACTGGGTCAGGGGTATAAGCGGATTTCCGCCTATCACCATGATCAGCCTTGATAACTGAGGCGTGGTTGATTGCGCCTACTGCATCCTGGGCCGTACGCGGATGACAGGCCAGCAAGTACTCGACCATCCAGTCGAGAAGAGGCCCCCTCCGAAGAGCGGCGGATAAGATTGGCTCATCAGTTGCCTGGGTAATACCGTCTCAACCGCATCACCTCTGGGTTCAACGCATCGAGACCTGACTTCCTGGCCGTCAGCCGCACGCAAGAGCTCGGCGAATTGCCGGCATAGCCCAAGAACAGCGCCCGTACGGCCAGCTTCCGACGCGATCCGTTACGACCAATGCGCTGCCTGCCCCAACTGGCACAGCGCGATCGGCGCCTACTCTCGGGGGCACCGCTGATTCCTTAGCGACGTAGCATCGATCCCGGCCAAGGATGTATCGAGTGTGGGGGCATCCGCTCCCGCCAGAAGCCGTAGTCCGGCCCGGCCGGAAGGCCGTCGAGTATCACCCGGATCGGGTGATACTCGACCTGTCGTAGCTCAGCGGTCAGTCTGCCGGCCGGTTGCCGACAGGCCCGGGGAGGGGGGCAGCAGCTAGGGGGGCAGGGACGTCTACACGCGGAATCGACGAATCTGCCCGTTCAGCTGCACCGCCAGTTCAGACAGCTGCTGGCTGGCGACGCGGGTCTGGTGGGCGCCGGCGGCCGTCTGGACCGACAGGTCGCGGATCCGCACCAGGTTACGGTCGACCTCGCGGGCCACCTGAGCCTGTTCCTCGGCGGCACTGGCGATCACCAGATTGCGCTCGTCAATACCTGACACCGACTGGGCGATGGTTTCCAGGGCGCCGCTGGCGGCCTGCGCCTGTTCGCGGGTCTGGCGCGCCTGGTCGGCACTGGTCAGCAAGGCATTCACGGTCTGCCCGGTGCCGTGCTGGATGCTGCCGATCATCTTCTCGATTTCGCGCGTACTGTCGCCGGTCCGCTGAGCCAGCCCCCGTACCTCGTCCGCCACGACCGCGAAGCCGCGACCGGCATCGCCTGCCCGAGCGGCCTCGATGGCCGCATTGAGCGCCAGCAGGTTGGTCTGCTCGGCTACCGAGCGGATGACGTCGAGGACCTGGCTGATGTTGCGGGTCTGTTCGGCCAGCTCACGTGCGCGATCGCTGGCACTCAGCACATTGTCGGTCAGGGTCTCGATCGCAATCAGTGTGTTGCCCAGCTGCTGCTGGCCGTCACGCGCACTGGCCGCGGCCTGGCGCGAATCGGTAGAGGTGGAGGTGGCATTGCCGGCCACTTCCTCGACCGCCTGGCTCATCTCGGTCACGGCGGTGGCCGCCATTTCGATTTCGCTGTTCTGCTGCTGCAGGCCGGTAGCGCTCTCCTGCATGACGGCGGTCATTTCCTCGGCGGCGGAGGCCAGTTGGGTGGCGGACTGGCCCAGATGACCCAGGGTGTCACGCAGATTGGTCTGCATCTGCTGCATGGCCTGCAGCAGTTGGGCGGCCTCGTCGTGACCACGGGCATCCAGGGTCTGGGTCAGGTCGCCACCGGCAATGACCCTGGCCGCGGCTACCGCGTTGGCTATGGGGTAGGTCAGGCTGACCGTCATGCGCCAGGCGAGCAGGAGCGTCAGCCCCAGCGCGAGGCCGATGGACAGCCAGGTGATCGTCTTGGAGTTGCTGTAGGTGATCCCCGCGTCCTCGGCAGCGGCCTTGACGTCCTCCTGGTTCACCTTGCGCAGGGCCTCGGTGCTCTCGTTCATCCTGGCGCCCAGCTGGGCCATGCCGGCCTGCACCAGCGCCCGGCCTTCTTCCACCTTACCGGCGACTACCAGGTCGGCCAGCTGGTTGACATTGTTGAGGTAGTCCCGGTGGATCTGGCGCAGGCTCTCCAAGGCCTGGCGTTCACGATCGGAGCTGACCAATTTGTCATAGCGGCCGAAGGCCTCCGCGACCTCGCCGCTGATGCTGTCGATCTTCCTGCGGGTATTGGCGACGGTCGAAGCGTCAGGAATGGCCAGCAGGCGCAGTACCTCGATGCGGGTACGGGCCAGCTGCAAAGCGAGGTTGTCGGCCTCCACGATGCTCGGAACGCTGTTGTTTTCGATCACCAGGCTCTGGCCCCTGATCTGCGACATCTGGGTGATGCCGAAAATACCCAGGCCGGCTACCAACGCGGCGAGTAGACCGAAACACAACAGGCTGCGGGTGGCGATGTTGAACGCGCGAAGGGTCATATCCATGTACCGGTTGGGGGTGTGATGAACATAACGGCAATGGCCCCGATAACTTGAGCGGATGCCTTCAAGGACGCGGGTTTCGGCCTGTTTTTCGAAGTCGTGACCGCTTGAATTGAAGCAGACGCTCATGCGATCGATACGGACTTCCGCCATGAGTGACGGCCGTCTACTGAGCGTTGGTGCGAGCGATGTCGTCCTGGCCGAGACCGGATCAAGGCTGCCCTCGGCATCCCCGGAGGATCGGGGCGGAGCCCGCGAGGTCAGGCGTCCGGGGCAGCCCCGGAAAAGCGCGGCTAGGCCTCGGAGCGTTGCTGCTGTTAGTTTGCCTTTTCTACGACCGTGGACGCGAAGACAATGACAGACCGCCAGTTGATCATCCCCGACAGCATGAGACTGCTTGTCGAGCGTGCGGGTTATGTACCGGCCGTGAAAGTTGGCAAAACGCTCTATTGCGCAGGGCAGGTGGGCCGTACGCCGGAGCTGGAGGTTATCCAGGATCCCGAGCAGCAATTCCGGGCGGCCTGGGACAATCTTCGCACTGTCTTGGCAGCGGGTGGCTGTACGTTCGAGGACGTGGTGGAGTTGACGACTTTCCACGTCGACCTGCATAGGCATATGCCGGTCTTCAGGCGCGTGAAGGATGCGGTCTTTCCCAGAGCGATGTGCGCCTGGACCTGCATTGGCGTCGCCGAACTGGCCCGTGCCGGACTCCTCGCGGAAATCAAATGTATCGCCGTGCAGCGATAGACCTGCCGCCCCCGGCTGTTCGGCCTGATGGCGCTGCCTGTGCAGAACGCTTGCTCAGCGTCCGGGTTGCGGAAACAGCTGAAGGGCTGCAGCGCTCAGGATCGGATAGTCAGGGGAGCGGTCCTTCATTCGCCTCCGCGAATCCCGGAGGCGATCGTTCCAACCCATTCAGGAAGCACTGTGATGAATAAAGATGGCAGCGAAACCTCGGCGGGCTATCTCTTGCTGGGCTACGTCGATGCCCGCCTGTTGGCGCTGTACCAGGCCGGGGTAGTGCCCAGGCTCGAACTCGCGTGCACCCCGGCTGCGCTGACCGCTACGGGGCAGGCCGCCGAAGCGGTCCCGCTGTATATCCAGCAGGGCGCTGCACACGACTTCCTGCCCGGGTCGGGCGCGAGCGAGTCCGCTCAGCCGGTTGAAGCGGATGAACCGGGGTCTATCCCCGCGCAGGACAGCCTGGCCCGCCCTGTGGCGGAGGATGCCGAATGGCATTCCTTCAATGCACTTGAACAACAACTGGAGCTGCCGGACGAGGGCGCGGAGGACTACTCCCTGGAAGAGCGGCGCGAAGCCACCCGCCTGGCGTTGGCGGCGCTCGAAGCGGGGGAGGAGGTCAGCGTTCCGCTGCTCAGGCAGGCGTCCGAGAAATAGTGGCAATTAGCCATATATAGGGCTAAGGTTAATAGCCTTAACCTCAGACTGTGTCATCCTAAGCACCTTCTCCGCCGTTTCTTGCACTATGACCGCCTCACGAAGACCTCCTCGCGGTGCAGGCCGCACGGCCAAGCCCGATTCCCTCCGCGCTGCTCATGAGCAGATCACCCGCAACAGCGGGACCCTCGCCGATATCGCCGATCTGATCGAGATGGAAGGCAAGGCCAGGCCAGGACGTCAGCCGCCCGGGCAGCCCACCCGCGCCCGGTCCGAAGCCGCCAACCCGGCAGAGACGTCCAAGGCAAAAGTCGCGGGGGATAGCAGCGGCGGCCATTTCCTGGTGCAGCCCGTGTTCGGGATACCGCTGGTGGCGCTGCTCGTCTGCGCCCTGATCCTGGGCGCTGCGGTAGGGGTACCGCTAGGCGTGGTCACCTATGGAAGCGCGCTCTGCACGGCGGTGCTGGATAGCCTGGCGATCTTCTAGACGAACCGTAGGCAGGGCATCGCTGCCGGCCCCCGGCAGGGCGCCGGAAGTCGTTTAGCGCTACGCGTCAGGCTTCCAGCGACGCCGTGAGCTGGAATTCCTGACCGCTAGGAGCCGCCGCGGGTCTGCCCAGCAGATACCCCTGGGCGAGCCGGACGCCCAGCTGCTGCAGCTGCGCCAGTTGTTCAGGGGTTTCCACGCCTTCGCAGAGCACCTCGAGTTTCATCGCCTTGCCCAGCAGCAACAGGGAGGTCAGGACCTGGCCACGCTGTTCCTCGTCCTCGATCGCCAGGATCCGGCGATCGAGCTTGATCAGCTGGAAGGGCAGTTCGAGGATGGGGCCGAGGCCGGCAAAGCCGCTGCCGAAGTCGTCCAGGGCCATACGGATGCCCAGCAGCTGGAGCAGGGCGAAGGACTGGCGGGTCTTGGTATCTATGACCAATTCCACCCCTTCGGTGACCTCCAGGACCAGGCGGTTGGGCGCCAGGCGCGAGAGCCTGAGGGCCGCGGATACCCGCTCATGCAGGATGGGATCGGCGAATTGCAGCGGCGACAGGTTGATGGAGATGCTCAGGTGTGGAGGCCACTGACTGGCCGCGAGACAGGCCTCCTTCACCACCCACTCGCCCAGGGCGATGATGAAATTGCCCTGTTCCGCGAGCGGGATGAAAACCTCCGGCGAGACCATGCCCAGGGTCGGATGCTGCCAGCGCAGCAGCGCTTCGTAACCCGTCACCTGCCGGGGCTCGACGCGATAGATGGGTTGGTAGTGCAGCAGGAACTCGTTGCTCGCGAGTCCCTTGCGGACATCCTCCGGGGTGAGCAGCGCGGCATGGTCGAGCGGTGCGCCCAGGATGGCATCGACGCCCCCTTCGAAGACCCGGTCCCGGCCCTCGCGCTTGGCGCGATAGAGCGCGCGGTCGGCACAGTCCAGCAGGTCGTCGGCGCTGCTCAGACCGGCCAGGCCACTGCGGGCGATGCCGATGCTGACGGTGACCCGGGTCTTGTCGTCCTGACGCCCCTGGTGCGGGATCTGCAGGTCGCGAACGCGTTCCAGGATGGCCTCCGCCACGTCCAGCGCCTCGGCCGGGCCGACCCGGTCCAGGAGGACGACGAACTCCTCGCCACCATAGCGACCGATCCTGTCACCCGGGTCCAGCCCGACCGCCAGGGCCTTGGCCACGGAGCGCAGGCAGTCATCTCCGGCGAGGTGGCCGTAGTAGTCGTTGTAGCGCTTGAAGTGATCCACGTCGATCAGCAGCACGGCGCCTTGCTCTCCGGCCAGGCGGCGTTGCCAGAAGTCTTCGAGGAGCGGGCGGAGCTGACGACGATTGGCCAGCCCGGTGAGGGAGTCGGTTTCCGAAAGGATCTGCAGATCCTGATTGGCCGAATTGAGAGACGCCAGGCGGACTTCTTCGCGCAGCTTGTAGAGGTAGGAGCGGCGCCCTTCGACGTTGAGCCAGTAACTGGCCAATAGCGAAAAGAACGCCATCACGATGGCGTTGGTCATCATCAGCCCGCCGACGATTGGTGACACCGGCGCTTCATGGACGGCAAGGGCGATCACCGACAGGGCGAAGCCGTTGAACAGCAGGGCCGGCAGCAGCGGACTCTTCATGCAGGTGTTGACGAAGGCCAGCATCAGCGGCCAGGTGAAGATGAACAGTGTCTGATTCATCTCCCTGCCCGGTGGGCCGTTGATCACCATGTTGTAGACCACCACCAGGCCGACATAGAACGGCAGCGAGGCCAGGGTTTCGCGCCAACGTGTCGGCACCACCTGCAGCAGCACCACGACCAGCAGCGCGAAGGGGGTGGCGATCCCCAGCATCTGGGCGGCCGCCCAGGGCAGGGCGTCTTGCAGCAGGAGCCACCACCAGATCAGAAAGCTGTCGTAGCTCAGGGTGCCGATCAGCAGGCAGCGAGTGAGGTGCCGCGTGCGCTGCTTGTGGATATCCAGCTGAAACAGGCGCTCCAGCACCGAGACGAAGGCAAAGGGCCCGACCGGCACAGCAAGCGTCTGATCGACAAGCCGACCCAGCTCTGGTGAGGTTTTCATGCGTGACCTGGACTGACAGAAGAGATATCAATGTGCGATAAGTGACATTGATAATATCAATATGATGGCACCTAGTGACCGGCCGCTGGTGCAGGGATTCAGCCGAAATGACCGGCGGTTGAGTTGGAGAACCTGACGGTGCGAGCCCCTGCCGCAGGCTGCTGCGGCAGGGGCTCGGGCTGTTGTCAGACCTGGAAGCGGCGGGTCATTTCCTGCAGCCGGACACCGATGCGCGCCAGCTCCGTGCTCGAGGAGGCGGTCTCCTCGCTGGCGGCGGCGGTCTGCTCGGAGATGTCGCGGACGTTGGTCACGCTGCGGCTGATTTCTTCACCCGCCGTGCCCTGCTGCTCCGCGGCGCAGGCGATCTGCTCGTTCATCGACTCGATGTCCTTGACCGAGCGGGTGATGCGCTTGAGCAGCTCGCCCGCTTCGCGCGACAGGCCGACGCTGCTGTCGGTCAACTGCACGTTATGGTCGAGCACCGCCGCCATGCGGTCGGTGCTCTGGTGCAGACCGGTGATGAGCTGGGCGATCTCGTCCGTCGAGGAGCGGGTGCGCTGCGCCAGGCCGCGGACCTCGTCGGCGACCACGGCGAAGCCGCGTCCCGCCTCGCCGGCGCGGGCGGCTTCGATGGCGGCATTGAGCGCCAGCAGATTGGTCTGCTCGGAAACCGCCTTGATCACGTCGAGCACGCCACCGATGCTGTCGGCATGATCGCGCAGGGCGGCCATGGCGATCTTGGTCGACGCCATTTCGCCGGCCAGCAGTTCGATCTGGGCGACGGCCTTGTTGACGGCCTGGTCTCCCTGCTGGGCCTGCTGACTGGCCTCCAGCGCCGAGCGCGCGGCGGCCCCGGCGTTGCGCGCCACTTCGTGGGTGGTCGCCGTCATTTCCTGCATCGCGGTGGCGATCTGATCGGTCTCGACCTTCTGGGATTGCACCCCGGCACTGGTCTGCTCGGTTACCGCCGACAGCTGCTCGGCGGCACTGGCGACCTGGACGACGCCATCCTTCACTTCGCCGATGAGTCCGCGGAGGTTGGTGGTCATCTGCTGCATGCTGATCTGCAGCGCGCCCAGTTCATCCTTGCGGGTCACCTCCAGCTGACGGGTGAAGTCGCCGTTGGCGACCGTCTGTGCCAGGAGAACGGTGTCCTTCAGCGGGCGGACGATGGAGCGGGTGATCAGCCAGGCGCCCAGGAGGCCCAGAGCGATCGCGATGGTCAGCCACACCAGCAGCAGCTGGCGTGCACCGCTCACATCCGTCAGCTGGAATTCCTTCTGGATCGCGGTGAGCTTGTCGGCGACCGACAGCAGCGTGGTGATGGTGGTAGTGATACCGGCCTGACCCTGGTCCACCTGGGCCTGGGTGGTGATCAGCTGTTGCAGGCGCTGCTGGTAGCCGTCGAGTTCGCTGCCAAGCTTCTGCAACGCCTCGGTCGGCAGGGTGCTGGTAGTAGCGAGTTGTTTGACCTTTGCCTGGATACCGTCCAGGGCGCCATGGGCAGCGCCCTCGTTGTCCTTGGTGGGCGTGGTGGCATAGCTACGCAGGGCAATGCGCATCCGCTGCAGGTCGATGAAGAGGGCCGCTACCTGCTGACGGTCTTCGACTCGCCCTTCCTGGGCATTGGCCGCCGTGGCCAGGGCCAGCAGATAGGTGTTGGCCGCTTCCGCCGTGGCGGTCGCCGCCTGCTGGACGGTCGCACGCTCCCGCGTGGCCGTCACTACCTGGGTGTAGAAGTCCCGATAGCGCTTGAGTGCGGCCTGGGCTTCGCTCAGCAAGGCCTCGTTGGCCTTCGAGTTGAAGTTGGGGATGATGCTCTGCAACTGGGCTTCGAGCTTGTCGAGCGCGGCCAGCCATTTGGCCGCCTGGGCCTCGTCGGCCTTGACGATGTAGACGAGTCGCTCGATGCGCATATCGCGCGCCAGGGTGCTGAATCCGGAGATGTCGCCGATTCTTTCGCTCCGATCGCGCAGGGCGTCGGTAGCCTGCCATCCGGTGTAGGCCACCAGCAGGATCATGCCGATGAGCAGGGAGAAGCCGAGTGCCAGCTTGGCCCGGACGCTGATGTTGCTGAGGAAATTCCAGCCATTGTGCTGCATGTGGACTACCTGGAGAGGAGGGCCGGGTGGAAGCACCTCAGCCGGATTAACGGTGATTTGTTATCGCGATAGCTTTAAGCCCTTGGACGGGCTCTGAATACCTGACGTCATGGAGGTGCCGTCAGTCGCTGCTCGCGGGGGGCGCGGCGCGCATTAAGAGCACCCTGAGCATTGTGGATGGGTCTGACCCTAGCCAAGAAAAAGTGATCCATGTCACACCTTTTCCAGAGATGGCTGGTGGCTATTCCTGGATGGACGGCGTGTCGCCATCATGGGGAACCCGGGTTTCCTCGCGGGCCGACACTGGGCAAAAAGGGTCCTCCGGCGTAGACCTCCAGGGGCTGCCGGCGGATCAGGGAGCCGGGCGACTTGCCAATCGCCTCGGTCGAGAACTACTGTATAAAAGAACAGTTATGGAGCCCGCGCCCATGGCCCAGAGCCAGCCATCCCAGCTGACCTCCTATGATCGCCTGACGATGCGGGTGTCGCGGCTGGTGAACAACGCGCGCGGGGTCATCGACAAGCACGTGCATGTGGAGCGCCTGGAAGCGAGCAGCGAGGACTGGGAATTGTTGCTTGAAGCCTTTGGCGAGACCGAAGGCCTGATCGTGGCCCATCGCGATGACGGCAGCATCGACCTGTTCTGGAAGGTCAGCTACGACGATTTCTGAGCGGTCATGACAGAGCGCCGGCTTCGCAAGCGGCTTGGCGCTGGAAGGAGGTTGACCATGAATATCCAGCGGCTGGGGCCTGCCTGGGCCCCCGTCTACCGGCAACTGATGCTGGACGCCTATGCCCGACATCCGGAAGCCTTCACCTCCAGCCCCGAGGAGCGGGCGGCACTGCCGCTCGACTGGTGGGAGCGTCGGCTGCAAGAGGATGACCAGGCACAAGAGTGCGTTTGGGGCGCAATCCGGGGCGCGGAGCTGCTGGGCGTTGTCGGTCTTGGCCGCGAGACGCGGGAAAAGGTCCGGCACAAGGCGACCCTGTTCGGGCTGTACGTCCCTGATCGTTACCGGCGTCTGGGAATCGCCAAGGGCCTGCTGGACGAACTCCTGACCCATGCGCAGGGGTTGCCCGGGCTCAGGGTCGTTCAGCTCACGGTGACCGAGGGTAATGATGCCGCGCTGGCGCTGTACCGGCAGGCGGGCTTTAACCTCTTCGGCAGCGAGCCGCTGGCGATCGCCGTGGGGGATGGCTTGCTTACCAAGCTGCACCTCTGGTGTGATCTGGACAGGTTGCGCCGCGGCTAGCGCGTCCCTGCCATCCACCACACCGCGATCCTTTCCCGGCCGGGCGCCGGATCGCGGTCCCGAGGGTCATGGGATGTCGTGAAACTGCCTCCAAATCGCCGCCACACCGTCACATCACCGCTCTAGGCTCGCCGCCCCAAGACAGCTTGTAACAAGTTGTATCCACAGGGCCAAGGAGAAGAGCTGGTGAAACGTTCAGGTAATAAACCCGCGGTGTTGACGGTCGCGTTCGCGGCCTCGCTGTTGGCGCTTTCGGTGCAGGCGGCCAGCCGTTCGGGCAACAACGCCATCAATGGCGTCGACCTGCTGTCAGGCTACAACAGGCTCTGGACCCCCGGCGCCACCTGGAACACCGGCACGCCCACCGCCTTCGGGGCGCCCATCCTGCAGCGCAATATCCAATACGTGGTCGACCTCGCGAAAGCCCGCACCCAGGCCCAGGAGATAGCGGCCTACTACGACGACCGCCGTGACCAGAGCTACAGCCTGATCAGCGGCCTGGGTTCCCTGGCCAATGGCTACCTGGCCGGCTCCGGCGCCTTCACCACCATCCCGGTGTTCGACGCCTCCACCCAGACCACCAAGTACAACGACAACGGCAACGGTGCCGGCGACGCCAACGCGCAACTGGGCAAGGTGGTGCAACTGGTCCAGGCGATCCGCAACGATGCCTCCACCACTCCGGCGAAGAACGCCTACCAGTATCCGCGGCCCTGGCGGCAAGCCAGCGTGGACATCGTGCCGCTGTCGTTGCGCCCGGCGCTCAGCACCACGCCGCAGAGCGACGGCGGCTTTCCCAGCGGCCATACCAACGCGGCCTACCTGGCAGCCATGGGCTTCGGCTACGCCGTACCCCAGCGCCTGGGTGAAGAACTCTTCCGCGCCTCGGAGCTGGGCAACAACCGCATCGTCGCCGGGATGCACTCGCCGCTGGACGTGATCGGTGGCCGCATCACCGCCACCTATTTCGCCATCGACAACCTGAGCAACAACGTCCAGCTGCGCAGCGATGCCTTCGCCCAGGCCCAGGCCTACTTCGCCCAGCAGTGCGGCGGCGACATCAACACCTGCGTGGACGGCATCGATCCGGCCACGGACCAGCAGTCCCAGCACGCCCAGGACAAGGCGCTGTACACCGCCCGCATGACCTACGGCTTCGCTCCCGTCGGTCCGACCAACCTGGCGCCGGTGGTGCCGATCAACGCCGAGGTGCTGCTGGAGACGCGCTTTCCCTATCTCACCGCCAGTCAGCGCCGCGACATCCTGGCCAGCACCGAGCTGTCTTCCGGCTATGTGGTCATCGACGAATCCAACGGCTACGGTCGCCTCAACCTGATGGCCGCGGCCGACGGCTACGCGGCCTTCACCGGCAATGTCAGCGTCAACATGGAGGCCAGCCAGGGTGGCTTCAACGCCCGCGACGCCTGGCGCAACAACATCGCTGGCAGCGGCAGCCTGACCAAGAACGGCAGCGGCGAACTCACCCTCAGCGGCGTCAACACCTACAGCGGCGGGACGGTGATCAATGGCGGCACCCTGCGTGGCCATGCCCAGGCCTTCGGCAGCGGCGACATCACCGACAATGCCACCCTGGTGCTGGATCAGTCGGTCAACAGCAGCCTGGTCAACAACCTGCACGGCAGCGGCAGCCTGGTGAAGACCGGGGGCGGCTCCCTGAGCCTGACCGGCAACAGCGACTTTTCCGGTACCACCCGCGTCAACCGGGGTCGCCTGGCCATCAACGGCAACCTCGGTAATTCGGCGGTCACCGTCAACACGGGCGCCATCCTTGGCGGCACCGGCAGTCTCGCCAGCCTGCGCGTGGCCGAGGGCGGCATCCTCGCGCCCGGCAACTCGGTGGGGCAACTCAACGTCAACGGCAACGCCGTCCTCGACCAGGGCTCGATCTATCAGGTCGAGACCGATACCAGCGGCCGCGCCGATCGCCTGGTGGCCAGTGGCAGCATCACCGTCGACGGCGCCACCCTGGCGCTGGTTTCCAGCCCCTCCTGGCAGCCGCTGGGCAGCTATCAGCTGCTGAGCGCGGGCAATGGCCTGAGCGGCCGCTTCGGCCAGATCCAGTCCGACTTCGCCTTCCTCACCCCGACCCTGAGCTATGGCGCCAACCAGGCGACCCTGAGCCTGGCGCGCAATGGCGTGGCCTTCGCCGAGCTGGCCGAGGGCCGCAACGCCCGCGCCGCCGCAATGGGCCTGGATAACGCCGGTGCCGGCAATGCCTTGTGGAATCAGGTGGCCGCGACCAACGCCGCCGGCGCCCGGAGCACCTTCCAGAGCCTGGGCAACGAGCTGCACGCCTCGACCAAGACCGTACTGGTGGAAAACAGCCGGCTGGTACGCAATGCCATGAGCGATCGCCTGAGCGACGCCCAGGACGAGCTGCCGTCCGGCTCCGGCATCCAGGGGTTGGCCGGCAGTCGCGAGCGCGGTCTGGTCTGGACCCAGGCCCTTGGCGCCTGGGGTCGCAACGACGGCAGTCACGACGCCAGCAGCCTGGACAGCCACAGCCGTGGCCTGCTGATCGGCAGCGACGTACCCCTGGACAGCGGTTGGCGCGTCGGCGGGTTGGTGGGCTTCGGTCACACCGATCTCGACCTGCGCGGCGAGTCCGGTTCGGCGGACAGCACCGACTACCACCTGGGCCTCTATGCTGGCCAGCAGTGGGACGCCCTCAGCCTCAAGCTGGGCCTGGCCCACAGTTGGCACTCGGTGGAAGCGCGGCGCAACCTGGCGATCCTCGGTAACGACCAGCGCCTGGCGCCGGACTACGATGCCGGTACCAGCCAGGCGTTCGGCGAACTGGCCTATCGGATCGAGCAGGGCGGCCTGAGTCTGGAGCCCTTCGCCAATCTGGCCCGGGTGCATCTGCAGACCGATGCCTTTCGCGAGCGCAGCGGTGCGCTGGAGCTGGACAGTCGGCGGCAAACCACCGATGCGACCTTCAGCACCCTGGGCCTGCGCCTGGCGGCCAAGCCACTCGGTGGGCTGAAGGTGGTGCCGAGCGCAACCCTGGGCTGGCGCCATGCCTTTGGCGACACCACCCCCGAGCACGAGTCGGCCTTTGCCGGTGGCCCGGACTTCAAGCTGGTGGGGGCACCCATTGCGCGGGACGCGGCGGTGGTGCGTGGCGCCCTGGACCTGGCGCTGAGCGAGACGGTGTCGCTCGGATTGGGCTATGAGGGTCAGCTGAGCAGCCATACCAAGGACCAGGACCTCAACGCCCGGCTCAGCTGGCGCTTCTGAGGAAAGGCGCCTGACTGTCCGAAAGGGCAGGGCGCCTGGCCCGCGCAGGAGGCTGCCGGAAACGGACAGCCTCCTGCCGTGAGGGCTAGAAGGACGCCAGATTGTCCGGCGTGATCAGCTGGAAGGGGACCCGGGTGAGATTGCTGCTGGTGGAGCCGTTGGCCAGCCGCAGGGCCATGTCCACCGCGCCCTGGCCCTGGCCCTTGGCGTCCTGCAGCACGCTGACCGCCAGCTTGCCCTCGCGCATCTCCTGCAGCCCGTCGGGGGTGCCGTCGATGCCGCCCACCAGGTATTTCGAAAGCGGCTTGCCGGCCTTTTCCAGACCGCGGATCGCGCCGATGGCCATCTCGTCGTTGTTGGCGGCGACGATATCGAAGGCCACGCCCTTGTCGACCCACTGCAGAACGCGTTCGGTCGCCTCACTGCGCTGCCAGTTGGCCGAGGCCTTCACCACCACCTGCATGTCGGGGTACTTGGCGACGACCTTCTCGACGCTTTCGGTGCGCAGCTTGGTCGCCGGATGGGCCGGTTCGCCCATCAGGATGGCCACCTTGCCCTTGTAGCCGGCACGGCGAGCCAGCTCCTCCATCTGCATCGTCGCGGCCTCCACCTCGTCCGAGCCGACGAAGCCGGCATAGGCGGGCAGGGGAGAGACGCTGGGACGATAGTTGATGAACACCAGCGGCACCTTGCTGCTCATCGCCAGCGACAGCATCTCCTGGGTATGGCTGTCGTCGATGAGATTGACGATGACCGCATCGACATGGGCCGCGATCAGGTTGCGGTACTGGCGCAACTGCAGGGCGCTGTCACTGTTGGCGTTTTCCAGGAAGACGTCGGCGTCCAGGGTATGGGCGCGTTCCTCGACATTGTTGATCAGCAGGGTGCGGAAGTTGTCGCGCTTGGAGGTCAGGACGCCGATCAGCGGGGCGCTGGCGTGGGCCAGGTTGGCGCAGGTGGCGGCCAGCACGAGACCGGCGAGAAGGCGAAGCTTTGGCTTGAACATGAGTCGGTCCCCGGTCAGACACTGAAACGTTGCAGCAGCTCGCGCTGCCGGCTGGCCATGCGCGAGAGGTCCTCGCTGCTCTGCGCGGCGCTGTCGGCACCTTCTGCAGCCCTGAGCGCGGCGTCGTTGATCTGCACCATCATGCGGCTGGTTTCCTGCACGGTGGCGCTCTGCTCTTCGGTGGCGGCGGCGATCTGGGTATTCATCTCGCGGATGGTGCCGACCGCCTGGCTCATGCTCTGCAGGGCTTCCCGGGCGGAGGAGGCCAGTTGCACGCACTCCCCGGACTGGGCGCGGCTCACCCCCATGATTTCCACCACCGAATGGATCTTCTGCTGCATCTGTTCGATCTGTTGCTGGATCTCGCTGGTGGAGGCCTGGGTTCGACTGGCGAGGGAACGTACCTCGTCGGCGACCACGGCGAAGCCGCGCCCCTGCTCACCGGCGCGAGCGGCTTCGATGGCGGCGTTGAGGGCGAGCAGATTGGTCTGCTCGGCGATATTGCGGATGGCGTCGACGATGCCGTCGATGCTCTGGCCATAGCCCTGCAATTCATCGGTGGCCTGGGCGGCGACCTGGATCTGCCGTGCCTGGCGCTGGATGCTGTCGATGGTCTCGGCGACGGTGGTGCCGGTCGCCGTGCTCAGTTCGAAGGTGTGGTCGACCGCATCCTTGGTGTCGATGGCGCGCTGAGCCACCTCGGCCACGGTGCTTTCCATCTGGGTCATCGCCGAGGCGGCGGAGCCGAGCCGCTCGGTCTGCTCCTCCACGGCGCGGGTGGTACTGGCACTGATGTCGGCATTGGCCAGGGCGGTATGCCGGAGGTCGTCGGCCGACTGGGTGAGGGTCTGCACCGTGGTCTGCAGCGAACGGATCAACTCGTTGAGATAGCCGCCCAGTTCGCTGAATTCGTCCTTGCGGCGCACATCGAACTGGACCCGCAGATCGCCGGCCGTGACCTGGCGCAGCGAGTCGCGGAACGCCTGCAGCGGTCGCCGCAGACCGCGGGCGACCCACAGGCCGATGATCACGGCGGCGCAGATCGCCAGCAGGGCAACGATGGCCAGGACCTGGCGGCTGGTGGCCACGCTGGCATCGGTATCGCCCTTGGCTTGTTGCGCCACGGCGACGGCACCGGCGCTGAGGGTGCGCAGCGCATCCAGGGTCGCCTGCAGGACGGTGCCGGTGCGCTGGCGCTGGGCGTCGAACTGGGCCTCGGCCGCGGCCTGTCGCTCATAGGCCTGGCGCAGGCCGTCAGGCGCGGTCATCTCGTGCAGCAGACGGGTGACCATCACCCCCACGATGCGCGCGCTGCGCTCGTCGATGGCGGCCAGGGCGCGCAGCCGATCGGTGATGACATCCTGCTGCTGGTTGAGCGTCACCGCCAGACCTGGCAGATCCAGGCGGGCCGCCTGAGCGGCGAAGGCGGCATAGGTCTTGTCCGTCTCGATCAGCAGCATCTGGGCGGCGCGAACTGCCGCGCTGGCACCTTCCGCCTTCTGTTGCGCACTGTAGGCCTGCAGGTAGCTGGACAGTCGATTGGCCTCCGGCGTGGCATAGCCCTGCAGGGTCCGGGTGGCACGGCGCACCTCGACCAGCTGGCGATAGCTGTCGATGAGGATTTTTGCCTGGTCGCCATAGGCGTTGCCCAGCTTCTGCTCCTGAGCGAGCGCCTGGATCAGCGGGTCGTGGCCGCGCAACAGCGCCGGCAAACGCTGGTGCAGCTGCAGGTAGTCGGCGAACTGCTGCTGGAATTGCTGCTCGTGCGTGGCGATCGGCGCGGAATCGGTCTCGGCCAGCAGGCTGAGCAGGGTCTGGTTGGCGCCCAGCAGCTGCACGTTGATTTCGCCGACGGCCTGGCCGAGCGGCGCGGATTGCTCGGTGATGACCGCCAGCCGCTCATGGATGGACTGGGTACTGGTGAAGCTTACGGCGACGATACCCAGCAGCAGCAGCACCAGAAGAGCGATGCCGCCGACTACCCGTTGAAGAAGCGTCATGGTTGTTCCCTGCTTTGTTATCGGTGTAGAGGCAGGAGGCCATTGGCGGCAGGTGTCATCGTGCGTCTCGATGCCTGTCCATGGCCAACATCCCCGCAGCCTAGTCTTATCGCCTGACCTTTCCGCAGGGTCTGCAGACGTGCGGCCTGCGCCGGGCGATCAGCTGTCGTCGACACCCGCCAGCGCTCGTGCCAGAGCCTGGCGTGCCGTTTCGCGTGCTGGACGGGCAGCTGCATCCCCTGACGGCCAGGCACGGGTCGGGGGCTCGAATAGCGCCACCGTGCGACGGACACCTCAGGTTGCGATCCTGAAGTGCTCGGCCAGAAACCAATCCGGGCTTCGCCAGGTCCCTGAAAGGTCTCTTTTCTCAGGATTACCCGATGTCCAAAGCTCTGCTGTGCTCCCTCGTACTGGCTACCGCCGCAACCCTGACGGCGTGCGACAAGACCTCCGAAGACCACGCCCAGGACGCTCAGACCCATAGCCAGAAGGCCCAGGAGAAGGCGGCCGAAGGCAAGGTCGAGCGCGCCTCCAAGGAGCAGGCCAAGGCGCAGGAAGACCGGGCCCAGGCCAATGAAGCCGCGGCCACCGAAGGGCGCAACACGCCTCCCGATTCCGCCGTGCCCGGCTATATCAAGACGCCCGGCAAGGAAAATCCCTGAGTCTCGACCCCGGTCGGCGGTCGGTTCAGGACCGGCCGTCGAGGGGGCGAAGCGAGAGGCAAGGCCTGCTGCAAGAGGGTTTGGCGCCTTCTTTGCTGTCCGGCGAAATCGGGGCGTGACGCTCTCGCTGGCGGAACATCCGGAGAGCAGGAGGACGAGGGCCAGGGCAAGGCTCTGATCGGCGGCGCGGTGAACGGGCCTCGGCGTGCCGACGACAGCCATCGTCGAGGCGAGCAACGGCTGTTTACATCCGGGCCAGGACGATTAGAGTAGGGGCCACTTCGCCATCATTCGTCCAGCCTCCGGAGCCGCCATGAGCCTTTCGCGACCGATCCACTGGTATCGTGCCCGCAGCACGCTCGAAATCGTCGCCCTGGGCCTGGGCGTCATCGCGCTGGTGATCGCTGTCGATCAGGGCCTGCGCAACTCGCCCTCGGAACACCTCGCCGACTATCACGCCTGCAAGGGTGACGGTGGCCTGGCGCGAATGAACGCCATCGGCGAAATCGTCTGCCGGCTGCCCAGTCCGGTGATCGGCCAGGTGGCAGCCAAGACCCCGGCGGTCTCCGGCCTCTAAACCACCGTCAGGCTTCGCACTGCGCGGCCCGTTCAGGATCAGCCCGATCCTGTGACCGGACCTTTTCGGCCCGGTGATGCCTCTTTCCTGCATTCCTTCCTGATGCCGTCCTGACCTCTGGACGTGGATCACGGCTGCCTGGCATTCGCGATGCGAACAGCTATTGCTTACCGTAACATTTGATAATGAGAGTTTTTATCATTTAAAGTGCTGGCCCTCGCGGGATCCCGCGAAGAGCAGCCTTCAAGTGCACGGCGTCGGCTGCAACGCCACGGTCACAAGGATCACCATGAACACCCAAGGAACCCTCTGCCAGCCCGTCCGCCTTCGCCGCGGGGCTCTCCGTCAGCTGCTCCTGATCGGCGCGCTGATTCCCTTTCCGCTGACGGCCCTGGCCGCCACGGTGGCCGAGCAGAACGCCACGGAACTGGACACCCTGACCATCGAAGGCAACCGCCTCTACGACATGGCGCCCTCGGAACAGACCGGCGGCTATACCGTGGATTCGGCGACCGTGGGCACCAAGACGCCGGCTGCCCTGCGTGACATTCCCCAGTCGATCACCTCTTACACCAGCGACTACATCAAGGACCGCAACTTCAACACCCTGGACGAGCTGGCCAAGTCCACCGCCGGCCTGCGGGTGCTGACCAACGACAGCGGGCGTTCCTCCATCTATTCGCGTGGTTACGAGTACGACGAATACAACATCGACGGCCTGCCGGCGCCCATGACCAGCATCTTCGGCACCGTGCCCATCCTTTCGCCCTTCGACCGGGTCGAGATCATGCGCGGGCCCTCGGGGCTGTTCAACAGCACCAGCGAGCTGGGCGGCATCGTCAACATGGTGCGCAAGCGCGGCACCGAGGACTTCCAGGGCCATATCACCGGGCGCTACGGCTCCTGGGACACCAACTACCAGGAGATCGACCTGGCCGGTCCGCTCACCGAAAGCAAGAATGTCCGCGGTCGCTTCGTCGCCTCTCGCGCCGACACCAATGGCGAGGTGGACTACAACGCCAACACCGACCAGAGCTACTACGGCGACCTGGACATCGACCTGTCCGACGCCACCCAGATCTCCTTCGGCCTGATCCATCAGGTCAAGAACCTCACCCCGCACAACGGCTATCCCACCGACGCCCAGGGCAATCTGCTGGACTTCAGCCAATCGCGCTTCCTGGGAGCGGACTGGAACTACTTCGACGGCAAGACCACCGACGGCATCTTCGAGCTGACCCACAGGTTCGATAACGGCGGCTATGGGCGCATCGCCGCGCGGGCGTCGCACCGGGAGGCGGATTACCTCTATGCCTTCACCGGCGGGGCGGTGCAGGCCAACGGCAATACCAGCATTCGTGCCAGCACCCGGGACTTCGAGCAGGACGCCTATTCCCTCGACGCCAGCTACAGCCAGCCATTCGAGGCGCTGGGTCAGGTCAGCGAATTCGTCGTGGGTACCGACTACAAGCACTACGACACCGATTACCAGAACGGCAACAGCGTCCTGGGTACGGTCAATGTGAACAGCTATTCGCCGACCCGCTTCGCCAAGCCGGCGCGCGCCTACCAGACCGACTTCAGCAGCGAGGATCGCGAATTCGGCCTCTATTCCAAGGTCACCTTCCGCCCCATCGAACGCCTGGCGCTGATCGGTGGCGCCCGTGTTTCCTGGTACAGGGGCGATGCCTACACCACCACCCTGGCCAGCGGTGCCGAGGCGGGGGAGAGCCAGAAGCACAGCGGTTTCGTCACCCCCTATCTGGGTACCGTCTACGACCTGGACGACTACCATTCCCTCTATGCCAGTTATTCCAAGGTGTACAAGCCGCAGAGCGAGCTGGATGCCCAGGGCAAGGCCATCGATCCTCGCGAGGGCGACCAGTACGAAGTCGGCATCAAGGGCAGCTACTTCAATGGCGACATGAATGCGCGCCTGTCGATCTTCCAGCTGACCGACGAGAATCGCGCGTCCACGCCTTTCGATGCCAATGGTCTTGCGATCACCACCTATTCCGAAGCGTCCGGCAAGACGCGGGTGAAGGGGGCCGAGATCGAGGTCAGCGGCAAGCTCACCGAGCAGTGGGAAATGCTCGCCGGCTACACCTACATGGATACCCAGAACCTCAGCGGTGATGGCAACACCCTGTTCGAAGCCATGCCCAAGCACATGGCCTCGCTGTGGACCAAATACACCCTGGCGGGTGGTCCGCTGACCGGGCTGAGCATCGGTGGCGGGGTGACCGCCATGAGCGATTTCTCCCAGACCAACCAGACCTCCGGGGTCACCGTGTCCGCCCCCGGCTATGCCACGGTGGATGCCAAGTTCTCCTATCCGGTCACCAAGCAGCTCACCGCGACCCTGGACGTGAACAACCTCCTCGACAAGGAATACTGGTCGCGCGTAGGTTCGGTTTCCACCTTCAACTTCCAGGGCCCCTCGCGCAGCGTGATGGTCGGGGCGCGTTACGACTTCTGAGGTTCAGGCCGACCCGGGTCGGACTCAGGTCGGCCAAGGCGCTGCATGCCGTGACGATCTCTTCCACGATGTACCGAGATGCGATGAAAGATTCACTCTTCCAGCGGGACGATGTCGGCAGCGAGCCCTGGTGGCAGGCCGTGGCCTGTCGCGGCACGCCGCTGATCGAACCCATTGTGGCCGGGCGCTATCGCCTGACCTTTGTCTGGCGCGATCCCGAGGGGTTGGCCGAGCGCTCCCGTACCCGGCGGGTCTGGCTCAACATCACCGGGGTCACCGACCATCATCAACCGGGCTTGCCGCAGAGTCTGCGGCGCCTGCCAGGCAGCGATGTCTGGGCCTGGGAGACAGAGCTGGAGGGCGGCTGGCGCGGCAGCTATTGCCTGATCCCCAGCGCGGAGCCGGCGCCCTTCGAAGGCGAGGCCCAGTCCGATCTCCAGGGCATCCGCCTCTGGTGGCGCAGCGTCTTTCCCCTGGCCCAGGCCGACCCGCTCAACCCCCGGCGTGCCTGGCAGGGTGGGCGCGGGCTGGCGGTGTCGGGCGTGCATCTGCCGGAGGCGCCTGCGCAGCCGGCCTGGGCGGCCTTTGATGCCGACCGCAGCCTGGCGCCAGCGGCCTGGCCGAGTCTGCAGCAGTACCAATGGACGAGTGCTCGGCTCGGAAACAGCCGCCCGGTATGGCTCTTTGCCACCGGTAATACCACCCCTTTGGAGCGGCCGCTGGCCATCCTGCTGGATGGGCAGTTCTGGGCGCAGACGATGCCCATCGGCGCGCCGCTGCAACAGCTTACCGCTGCCGGGCAACTGCCGGAGGCGGTCTATCTGCTGATCGACAACAGCGACCGCGCCCTGCGTGGCAGCGAGTTGCCCTGCAATCCCGAATTCTGGCTGGCGGTGCAGGAAGAGCTGCTGCCGCAGGTGCGCGACTGGGCGCCTCATGCGCAGTCACCGTCCTCGACGGTCGTCGCCGGGCAGAGCTTCGGCGGACTGGCGGCGCTCTATGCCGCGCTGCACTGGCCGGAGCGCTTCGGCTGCGCCCTGAGCCAGTCCGGTTCCTTCTGGTGGCCGCAGCGCGGTGCGCCGGGACGGCTGTTCGAGGCACTGGAGAGCGGGCAGGGGAGCACGCATCCCTTGCGGCTGTTCATCGAGGCCGGGTTGCGCGAGCCGGCCATCCTCGAAGCCTCCCGCGCCCTGGTCCCACGCCTGCGCGAGCAGGGTCACGACCTCGACTATCGCGAGATCGATGGGGGCCATGATGCCCTCTGGTGGCGCGGCGGGCTGCTCGACGGTCTGGTCCGCCTCTGGCGACCCCTGCTCGCCGACGCCCCTCGCTAATCCCCTTTTCCAGGAGCTCCGATGGACGCCGCCAATCCCTTCGACGATCCCGCCCAGGTGCTGTTGATCCTGCGCAATGCCCGCGGCCAATGCAGCCTCTGGCCAGAGGCCATGGCCGTGCCCACCGGTTGGGAACCGGTGTTCGGGCCGGCGCCGCGCCTGGCCTGCGACGACTGGCTCGCCAGCCACTGGCGCGATATCCGCCCGGTCGCCTCCCTGCCTTCCTGACTGGAGTTCCTGTGTCTTCCATGCCCCGTTCACGCTTACCCGAGCTGCCGCTGGTCGCTGCCCAGCCCGGCATCTGGCTGGCCGATCAGCTGTCGCCCCATGCCAACGCCTTCGCCGTGGCCCACCTGGTCGAGCTGCGCGGGCCGATCGACGCCCAGGCGCTGATGGCGGCCATCGTCCAGGGCCTGGCGGAAATGGACAGTCTGCGGCTGAGGTTCGCCGAGCGCGAGGGCGAGCTGGTGCAGTGGATCGACAGCGACATGGCCATCCCTGCGCCCGAGTGGCTGGACCTGCGTCGGGCAGCCGATCCGAAAGGCGTAGCGCGCGCGGCCATCCGCACCGATCTCGACGGCGACCTGCGGGCCACCAGTGGCGGTCCGCTGTGGCTCAACCGGATCTACCAGCTGGGCGAGGATCATCTGTTCTGGTACCAGCGCTATCACCATTTGCTGATCGATGGCTATGGCTTCGCCGCCCTGGCCAAGCGGGTAGCGGCCCTGTACAGCGCCGCGATGCGCGGCGAGACGAGTGAGCCTTCGCCTTTCGTGTCCTTTGCCGAGGTGGTGCGCGAATATCAGGACTATAAGCAGTCGGCCGTCCGCGAGCGCGACGAAGCCTTCTGGCGCGAGCGTGGCGCGGCCTTGCCGCCGGCGGCGTCCCTGGCGCCGGGTGGTCTGGCAGGGCAGGTACCCACGCCGCGGGTGGTGGAAGCCCGCGCGCGGGTGCCCGCCGCGGTCATCACCAGGCTCGCCGAGCAGGGCAGGGCTCAAGGGGTGACGCCAGCCGATCTGGCCGTGGCCCTGGCCGCCACCTGGTTCGCGCGCCTCAGTGGCCAGCCGGCCTTCAGCGCCGGCTTCATCTTCATGAGACGCATGGGTTCGGTGGCGCTCAAATCCGGAGGCGCGACGCTCAACGTTCTGCCCCTGGGCGTGCGCACCGACTCGACCCAGACGCTGCCGCAACTTGCCGCCGCGCTGGCCGCCGAGCTGAAGAAGGTGCGCCGTCACCAGCGCTACGACGCCGAGCAGATCGCCCGCGATCTTGGCCGTCCGGGCGATGCCGAGCCGCTGACCGGACCGGTCATCAACCTCAAGCTGTTCGATTTCGCCCTGGATTTCGCCGGGGTGCCGGGCATCACCCACGAACTGGCCTCGGGGCCGGTGCGCGACCTGGAGATCGCCCTCTACCTGGAGGCCAGCGGCGCCCTGGACATCAAGCTGCTGGGCAACGCCGAGCGCTACGCCGCCGATCTGTTGCAGGGGCACGTGGAGCGGTTCGGCCTGCTGGCCGGGCAATTCGCCGAGCAGCCCGGTCTGGCCCTGGGCGCAGCGGACCTGCTGGCGCCAGCGGACCGGAATTGGCTGGCCGCGATCAACGCCACCAGACAATCGCTGCCCGAGGCTACCCTGGCGACCCTGCTCGCCGACCAGGCAGCGCGCAGCCCTGCTGCGCCGGCACTGGCCGATCTGCAGCTTGCCTTCAGCTATCGGGAGACGCGCCAGCAGGTGCTGGCGCTGGCCCAGCGGCTGAGCCATGCCGGGGTAGGGCGGGGCGACATCGTCGCGGTGGCCCTGCCGCGTTCGGTGTTCCTGTCCCTGGCGCTGCTGGCGACGCTCGAACTGGGCGCCGCCTACCTGCCGCTGGACAGCGGCTATCCCGACGAGCGCCTGCAGCTGATGCTCGACGACGCGCGATCCCGGGTGCTGGTAACCGATGCCAGCCAGCGCGAGCGCTTCCCGGCGCTGGGCGAGGATCAGGTGCTGATTCTCGATGCGCCGCTGGAGGAGCTGGACCACGAGCCGGTGTTCGCCGGACCGCGTCCAGGCGATCCGGCCTATCTGCTCTATACCTCCGGCTCTACCGGCCGCCCCAAGGGCGTGGTGGTCAACCATGCCGCCATCGTCAATCGCCTGCTGTGGATGCAGGACAGCTATCCCATTGGCGCCGGCGATACGGTCTTGCAGAAGACGCCGAGCAGCTTCGACGTCTCGGTCTGGGAATTCTTCTGGCCGCTGCTGGTGGGCGCCCGGCTGTACCTGGCGCCGCCCGAGGCCCATCGCGATCCCCTGGCGCTGCAGGAGCTGTTCGCCCGCGAACGGGTGACCACGGTGCACTTCGTGCCCTCGATGCTGGCGGCCTTCGTCGCCAGTCTGGACGAGCCGGCCGCGGTAGCCCGCTGCGCCAGCCTGCGCCAGGTGTTCTGCAGCGGTGAGGCGCTGCCCACCGAGCTGGCTCGTACCTGGGAGCGCCGCGTCGGCGCGCCCCTGCACAACCTCTATGGCCCCACCGAAGCCGCGGTGGACGTCTCCTATCATCCGGCCCACGGCGCCGCCCTGGCGGCCGTCACCGGCAGCAGCGTGCCCATCGGCAAGCCGGTGTGGAACACCGGGCTGCACGTCCTCGACGAACGCTTGCGACCGGTCCCGCCGGGTGTGGCGGGAGAACTCTATCTGAGCGGGGTGCAGCTGGCTGATGGCTATCTGGGCCGTCCCGAGCTGACCGCCGCGCGCTTCATCGCGGCGCCGGACGGGCAGGGCGAGCGGCTGTATCGCACCGGTGACGTGGCGCGCTGGCTGCCGGAGGGCGTCGTCGAATACCTGGGCCGCAGCGACGACCAGGTGAAGATCCGGGGTCAGCGCATCGAACTGGCGGAAATCGATCATGCCCTGCTGGCGCTGCCCGGCGTGGCCCAGGCGGTCACCCATGCCCGGGTGCTGGGCGAGGCGGCCGTTACCACCGGCGGCGATGCCCGCCAGCTGGTGGGTTATCTGATCGCCCAGCCGGGTGCCGCGCTGGACCTGGAGCGCCTGCGGGCGCGGCTGGGCGAAAGCCTGCCGCCGCATCTGGTGCCGGTGGCGCTGGTCGAGCTGGAGGCCTTGCCCCTGGGTGCCACCGGCAAGCTGGATCGCAAGGCCCTGCCGGCGCCCCAGGGCGCGGCCAGGACCGCGAGCCGTCCCCTGGCGCCGGGGTTGGAAAGCGACCTGGCGGCGGCCTTTTCCGAGGTGCTCGGCTGCGCCATTGTCGGCGCGGACGATGATTTCTTTGCCCTGGGTGGCCATTCGCTGCTGGCCATGACTCTGGCAGCCAACCTGCGCCGGCGCCTGGGGCGGTCGGTATCCATCGGCCAGATCATGGTGGCCTCCAGTGTTGCCCGCCTGGCGCGGCAGCTGGAGCAGGACGCGGCCAGCGCGGCGCGGGCCGGCTTCGAGACCCTGCTGCCGCTGCGCCCGGGCGACGGCCCGACGCTGTTCTGCTTCCATCCGGCCTCGGGCTTCGCCTGGCAATTCAGCGTGCTGCAGCGCCACCTGGATCCGCGCTGGTCGCTGCTCGGTATCCAGTCGCCGCGTCCGGACGGTCCCCTGGCCCAGGGCGCCGATCTGGAAGCCGTCCTCCAGCGCCATCTGCGCACCCTGCGCGAGGTACAGCCGCACGGCCCCTATCATCTGCTCGGCTATTCCCTGGGCGGCACCCTGGCCCAGGGCCTGGCGGCGCGGTTGCAGGCGGCAGGGGAAGAGGTCGCCTTCCTCGGCCTGCTCGACACCTATCCGCCGGAAACCCAGAACTGGCAGGAGCGCGAAGGCCAGCGCGAGCTGGACCCGGAAGTGCTGGCCGAGGTCAATCGCGAGCGCGAGGCCTTCCTCGCCGCCCAGCAGGGCCTGGCCGATCCGGCGCTGGGGGAGGGGGCGGAGCTGTTCGCCACCATCGAGGGCAACTACGCCGATTCGGTGCGGCTGCTGGCCACGGCGCGCAGCGCGCGTTTCGAGGGCGAGGCGCTGATGTTCGTCGCCCGCCGCACCCTGCCGGCGGGAATGGACGTCAAGGCCACCTGGGCGCCCTGGATCACCCGCCTGCAGGCCCACGAGGTGGACTGCGCCCACGTCGACATCATCGCCCCTGCCCAGCTGGCGCAGATCGGCCCGGTGCTGAATCGGGCGTTGAAAGGACTCTAGCCAGCCGAGCGCCGCGCCAGGGGCACCACCATGGGGGTGCCGGCCACCGGGTCGTCGATGATCAGGCAGTCCAGGTCGTAGACCGCCTTGATCAGCGCCGGGGTGACCACCTCGCGCGGGCGGCCGGTGGCCAGTACCTTGCCGTCGCGCATGGCCACCAGGTGGGTGGCGTAGCGACAGGCGTGGTTGAGGTCGTGCAGCACCATCACCAGGGTGTGGCCCTGCTGGCGATTGAGGTCTTCCAGCAATTCCAGCAGGTCGATCTGATGAGTGATGTCGAGCCAGGTGGTGGGCTCGTCGAGCAGCAGCAGCGGGGTTTCCTGGGCCAGCGCCATGGCGATCCATACCCGCTGGCGCTGGCCGCCGGAGAGGGTATCCACCGCCCGGTCGGCCAGCTCGAAGACACCGGTGGCTTGCATGGCGTGGGTTACCGCGCGTTCATCGTCGGCGCGCACGCCACCGAACAGCGTCTGGTGCGGATAGCGCCCGCGAGCCACCAGGTCGCGCACCGAGATGTCACCCGGGGCCTGGGAGCTCTGCGGCAGCAGGCCCAGGCGGCGGGCCACCTCCTTGGTGCGATAGCTCTGGATCGCCTGGCCGTCCAGCCAGACCTGGCCCTGGCTGGGCGCCAGCAGCCGGCTGAGGGTGCGCAGCAGGGTCGACTTGCCGCAGCCGTTGGGGCCGATGATGACCGTCAGCTCGCCATCGGGGATGGTCAGCGAGAGGTCCTCGGCGATCAGCTTGCGGCCGTAGCCCAGGGTCAGGCGCTCGGCGTGCAGGCGCGAAGCGGGGGCGTCGTTCATGAGCGGCGGGACTCCCAGATGAGCAGGCCGATCAGGTAGAGCCCACCCAGGCTCACCGTGACCAGGCCGACCGGCAGGACATAGGGCAGGAACAGGCGCTGGGCGAGCAGATCCGCGCCCAGCAGCAGCACCGCGCCGGTGAGGGCGGCGGCGGGCAGCGCCAGGCGCTGGGTGCCGGTCAGGCGGCGGGCGATCTGTGGCGCGGCCAGGGCGATGAAGGAGATCGGCCCGGCCACCGCAGTGCCGGCGGCGGTGAGCACCACCCCCAGGCCCAGCAGCGACAACCGCGTGCGTTCCACCGGCACGCCCAGGGCGCAGGCGGTGTCGTCGCCCATTTCCAGCAGGAACAGCCGGCGACTCAGCGCCAGGCTGGCCGCGCCCGCCAGCAGGATGAAGACCACCGCCGGCCAGGCCTTGGCCCAGGTCAGGCCGTTGAGCGAACCGGCGCTCCACAGGCCGGCGCTGAAGGCGGCCTCCAGGGAGGCGTGGACGATCAGCCAGGTGTTGAGCGCCATCAGCAGGGCGCGCACGCCGATGCCGACGATGATGAGTCTCAGGGTATCCACGCCGCTGCCCCGCCAGGTGAGGGCATAGACCAGCGCCGCGCTGAGCAGGCCGCCGATCAGGGCGGCGGTGGTGCTCCAGAGGATGCTGGCCTGGAACAGCACCAGGGCGACCAGCACCCCGCTGTAGGCGCCGGTGTTGAAGCCCATGATGTCCGGGCTGCCGAGGGGATTGCGCAGCAGCGACTGGAACAGCGCGCCGCTGAGGCCCAGGGCGGCGCCGATCAGCAGCGCCAGGGCCACCCGCGGCAGGCGCCACTGGGTGACCACCAGTTCGATGCCGCGCGGCGCCTCGCCGAGCAGCGCGGCCAGCACCTGGGAAGGGCTCAGGGCCAGGCTGCCGCTGCCCAGGGCGAACAGCGCCAGCAACAGCGCGCCGCCGAGCAGGGCGAACAGCACGCCGGGCAGGCGCAGGCGACCGGGGCGGTTCATGCCCGGCCTCCCTGGCGCTGACGGCGCGCCAGCCAGATCAGCAGCGGCGCGCCGAGGAAAGCGGTCACCACCGAGACCCGCAGCTCGTTGGTGACCAGCAGGCGGCCGACGATATCGGCCGTCAGCAGCAGACTGGGAGTGAACAGCAGGACGAAGGGCAGCAGCCAGCGATGGTCTTCGCCGATGGCCCAGCGACCCAGGTGCGGCACCATCAGGCCGACGAAGGCGATGGGTCCGACCGCCGCTGCGGCGGCCCCGCAGAGCAGGGTGATGGCCAGCAGGCCAAGCAACTGGGTCTGGCGGACCCGGGTGCCGAGGGCCACGGCCAGATCGCTGCCCAGGCTCAGGGCATTGAGCGCCGGAGCCAGCAGCAGGGCGATGACCACGCCGCCCAGCACCGGCAGGCTGGCGCTGCGCAGCAGGTCGAGCTGCCGCACGTCCAGGGAGCCGAATTGCCAGAATCTCAGCTGATCGTAGACCTGGGGATCGAGCAGGGCGATGCCCGAGCTGACACCTTCGAGCATGGCGCCCAGGGCCACCCCGACCAGTACCAGGCGCATCGGGTTGAAGCCACCGCCACCGGCGATACCGGCCAGCAGTACCACCAGGCTGGCCAGCAGGGCGCCACCGAAGGCGAAGCCCAGGTACTGCTCGGGACCGCTGGCACCGAACAGGGCGATGCCCAGCACCACGGCGAAACTGGCACCGGCGTTGACGCCGAGGATGCCCGGGTCGGCCAGGGGATTGCGCGTCAGCGCCTGCATCAGGGTGCCGGCCACGCCCAGCGCCGCGCCGGCGAGCAGACCGGCGAGGGTCCGCGGCAGCCGCGCCTCGCGCACGATCAGGCAGGTCGGCGCGCTGCAGCCCTGGCCCAGTGCCTGCCAGGCGTCGGCCAGCGGGATGGCGGTGGCGCCGAGCGCCAGGCTGGCAGCCATCGCCAGCAACAGCAGGAACGCGGCGCAGCCGAGGATGAAGAGGCGGCGCCCGGTCATCCGCGGCGACCGACGGGAAGGGGAGTGGATGAGAACAAGGCGTATTAACACATGATAGTCTGTATTACATGCTAACAGCCTTGCCCCGGCGGCTCGATAGCGTCCCCTGTGTTTTTCCGGTGATTCATGTCCAAGACGTCCTTCCTGCTCGACTTCGGCCTGCTCAGGTCCCACGCTGCCTTTCGCACCCTGTTCATCGCCCGCCTGGTGTCCGTGCTGTCCCTCGGCCTGCTGGCCGTGGCGATCCCCATCCAGGTCCAGGCGCTGACCGATTCGCCGCTCAAGGTGGGCCTGGCGCTGAGCATGGCCGGCATCGGCATGTTCGTCGGCCTGCTCACCGGCGGGGTACTGGCCGACCGCCTGGAGCGGCGCCGCCTGATCCTGGCGGCACGCTCCATCTGCGGCCTGGGCTTCATCGGCCTGGCGGTCAACGCCAGCCTGCCCGAGCCGTCGCTGACCGCCATCTACCTGCTGGCGCTGTGGGACGGCTTCTTTGGCGCTCTCGGTGTCACCGCGCTGCTGGCCGTCACGCCGATCCTCGTCGGTCGCGAATCCATGGTGCAGGCCGGTGCCCTGAACATGCTCAGCGTGCGGGTGGCGGCCATCGTCGCGCCGCCGCTGGGCACCCTGCTGATCGCCCAGAGCGGCGTGGCCTGGAACTATGGCCTGACCGCCTGCGGCACCCTGATCACCCTGCTGGTGCTGTTGCGCCTGCCGCCGTTGCCGCCGCCAGAGCAGCCGCGCGAGACGCCCTGGGAGGCCCTGGGCGGCGGCATCGCCTTCCTGTTCGAGAATCGCCTGCTGGGCGCGGTTGCCTTGGTCGGCGCCCTGGTGACCATGGCCAATGCGGTGCGGGTGCTCTATCCGTCGCTGGGCGAGAGTTGGGGGCTGGATACCGCACACCTGGGCTGGCTCTATGCCGCCGCGCCCCTGGGTGCGGCCATCGGCGCCCTCACCAGTGGCCGACTGAACCAGGCGCCACGCCCGGGGCGTACCCTGCTGATGACCGCGGTGGCGACCTTTCTGGCGGTGGCGGTGTTCGCGCTGCTGCCCGGTTTCTGGCTGTCCGCACTGTGCCTGGTGCTGTTCGGCTACCTGGGTGCGCTCAATGCCCTGGTGCAGTACGCGCTGATCCAGCGCCTGACGCCGGATCGTCTGCTGGGGCGTATCAATGCGCTATGGACGGCGCAGAACATCGGCGGCGAGGCCATTGGCGCGGCGCTGTTCGGCGGCCTGGCCAGCCTGATGCTGCCGGCGCAGGCGGCGTTCGTCTTCGGCCTGGTCGCCACTGGGGTGGCCGCCCTCTGCTGGACGCTGGCCCGAGGTCTGCGCAGGGCTGAAAGCCTAGGCACCTGATCCGCTGCGGTGCGCCTGGCGTAGCGTGGAAAACCGCGCAGCGTTTTCCACTGGGGACTCATGGCGATCAGCGATGGACAAGACAGATCGCGGCCATGGGCCGCTCCTACAGGCTAGACGGTACCTGTAGGAGCGGCCGCATCGGCGGACCGCCCTGGCCACGACTGCTCTATTCAAGGCTTGGCGTAGCGCTTTTCCAGTCGATCCAGCAGCAGGTTGACGCTGTAGGGATCGAGGCGGAAGGTCTCGGCGCCCAGCGCCTCCACGCGGTTCTCCTTGACCGCCGGCAGGTGTGCCAGCAGCGGATTGCTGCGCACCGCCTCGGCCTCCTTGGCGTCCGCGGCGAACAGTAGGAAGGTCTGGCCCGTGAGACCGGTGGCGACGTTTTCGCCGGCGAGCTGAAGGATGTCGTGGCGCTGCCCCTGGCTATGGCCGGTCTCCAGTCCCGCCGGCAGCGCCGCCAGTTCGAAGCCCAGGCTTTCCAGCAACTGGCCCTGGGAAGAGGCGGCGGTCCAGAGATTGGCCTGGCGCGTCGCCGGGTTGTAGACGAAGGCCGATACCGGTTGCGGCGGCAGCTGCAGGCGCACCTTGAGCTCGGCGACACGCCGGTCGAAATCGGCGACCACCTGGCTGGCGGCGTCCTCGCGGCCGGTGGCCTGACCGAGCAATTCCACCACCTGTTGCCAGCTGCGATTGTCGTAACCCACCACCAGCACCGGGGCGATGGCCTTGAGTTGCTCGACCAGGCGCAGCGCCGAGTCGTTGCCGGCGGCGCTGACCAGGATCAGGTCCGGTGCCTCGGCGGCCACGGCTTCGGCATTGGCTTCGCCGATGTACAGCCGTTTCACGTCACGCTGCCTGGCGACCGCGCCCCACTGCCGCAGGAAGCCCTGGTCATCGGCGAATCTGTTGTTGGGCGAGGTGGCACCGCTGGCCACCACCGGTGCGCCGATGGCGAGCAGGGCGCCGGTGAGGGTGACGCTGGTGGAGACGATACGTTGCGGCTGGGCGGGCAGGGTGACCTGGCTGCCGTCGGTGCTGATCTGCCGGGGCCAGTCCGCCGCCCGAGCGGTACCGCCCAGCGCCAGGGTCGCGAGGACCAGGGTGGTGAGAATGCGAAACACTGACGACAAGCTGAACATGAACGCCTTCCGGTTGTAAGATAATCACTCTCATTTTCAAAGAAGCGCTCTCTGGCAGCAAGTCGTTCCGGTCAAGCCGCCGGTGTGCGGCCAGGGGAAGGGCAGGAGCTCATCGCCAGACGCCTTCCGGCCGGTGGGTATTTGTCTTTTATTTCAAGGATTTGCGGGATAGTCGGGAATATCGTTCGGTCCCTAACGAATTGACTTTCCGGTATCCAGTAAGTTAGCTTCTGCTTATTGATAAGCATTATCATTCGTGTAGAGGTTCATCGAAATGACGAGCAAGAGGGCCGAGCGGGTCGGAGACGTAGGCGCCGATCGTCGGGAACAGGCCGCATTCCTGTTCCAGTCGGGTGATCGCGTCCTGCAGGGGCGGGGCATCTGTGCCCGGGTCGAGACACCGGCCAGCGGCGGTGCGCACCGGGACAGTCTGTTCCTCCACTCCGTGGAAGAGGCCTTCGCCCGTGCCCGCCAGGCCGGCATCGCCGAGCCGGTGATCATGGGTGCCATTCCCTTCGATACCACTCGGCCCTCCTGTCTCTATGTGCCCCGGGAGCATGCCTGGGTGGCTCGTCCGGCGCCGGTCAGCAGCGCGCCAGTCGCCCCGGCGCAGGTGCGCGAGGTGCGCAACCTGCCCAGTGCGGATGGTTTCTGCCTGGCGGTGGAGGAGGCCATCGAGGCCTTCCGCCGCGGCGAGCTGAGCAAGGCGGTGCTGTCGAGGATCCAGGAGATCCACCTGGCCGAACCCGCCGACGTGGACGCCATCCTCGCCAATCTGGCGCGGCAGAATCCCACCGGCTATCAATTCCGCATCCCCCTCGCCGAGGGCGGCGAGCTGGTCGGAGTCAGCCCCGAGTTGCTGGTGCGCAAGCAGGGCGCCCGGGTCCACACCAATCCGCTGGCGGGTTCGGCCAAGCGTCGCGCCGATCCGCAGGAAGACCAGCGTGTCGCCCGCGATCTGCTGGAGTCCAGCAAGGATCACTACGAGCACCGCCTGGTGATCGAGGACATCCGCCAGCAGCTGGCACCACTGTGCAGCCGGCTGGACGTGCCCGAAGGGCCTTCGCTGCTCAGCACCAACGCCATGTGGCACCTGTCCACCGCCATCGATGGCGAACTGGCCGACAGTCGCACCTCGGCGCTGCAACTCGCCTGCCGCCTGCATCCGACCCCGGCGGTCTGCGGCTTTCCCACGGCCGTGGCGCGCCAGCTGATCCAGCGCATCGAGCCCTTCGACCGCGGCCTGTTCACCGGCATGGTCGGCTGGTGCGATGCCCAGGGCAACGGCGAGTGGGTGGTCACCATCCGCTGCGGCACGGTGCAGGGCGACTGGCTGCGGCTGTTTGCCGGCGCCGGCATCGTCGAAGCCTCCGACCCCGCGGCCGAGTGGGCCGAGGTCACCGCCAAACTGGGCACCATGCGTGCCGCCTGTGGTTTGCTCGACGAGGAGAACCCCACGTGAGTCTGGAATTCACCCCCTGGCCGGACGACCTGGCGGCGCGCTATCGCGCCCTGGGTTACTGGCCCGATCTGCCGATGACCGAAATCCTGGCGCGCAGCCGCGCGACCCTGCCCGAGGCGCCGGCGATCCTCTGCGGCGAGCGGCAGCTGAGCTATGCCGAGCTGGACGAGCGCTCCAGTCGGCTGGCCGCCCACCTGCAGGCCGCCGGGCTGCGGCGCCACGACACGGCCCTGGTGCAGCTGCCCAACGTGGCCGAGTTCTATGTGGTGTTCTTCGCCCTGCTCAAGGCTGGCATCGCCCCGGTCAACGCCCTGTTCAGCCACCAGAAGCTGGAGTTGCTCGCCTATGCGCAGCAGATCCAGCCCCGGCTGCTGATCGCCTCCCGCGAGCACAACCTGTTCCGCGACGACAACTTCCTCGCCGAATTGCGCGACGTGGCGCCCGGCCTCGACGAGGTGCTGCTGGATGGCGCCGATGACGCACGCAGCCTGCAGCAGCGTCTGGATACCCCGCTGGACGGCTTTCAGCTGACCCCTACCGCCGGTGGCGAGGTGGCCTTCTTCCAGCTCTCCGGTGGCAGCACCGGCACGCCCAAGCTGATTCCGCGCACCCACAACGACTACTACTACAGCCTCAGACGCAGCGTCGAGATCTGCCGTCTGACCCCGGCCACGCGCTTTCTCTGCGCCCTGCCGGCGGGCCACAACTACACCCTCAGCTCGCCCGGCGCCCTGGGCGTCTTCATCGCCGGTGGCTGCGTGGTCATGGCCCGCGATCCCGAGCCGCTGCGGTGCTTCGCGCTGATCGAACGCCATCAGGTGGATTGGGTGGCCCTGGTACCGCCGGCGGTGGCGCTCTGGCTGCAGGCCGCGGCCGCCCCCAAGCAGCGCGCCCGGCTGGCCAGCCTGCGCGTGGTGCAGGTGGGCGGTGCCAGCTTCGCCGAGGCCCAGGCCCGCCGCGTGCCCGTGGAACTGGGCTGCCAGCTGCAGCAGGTGTTCGGCATGGCCGAGGGCCTGGTCAACTACACCCGCCTGGACGACGAGCCCGAGCGCATCTTCACCACCCAGGGCCGTCCCATGAGTCCGGACGACGAGGTGCGCATCACCGACGAGGACGGCAATCCGGTGCCCGACGGCGAGCCGGGCCTGCTGTCCACCCGCGGTCCCTACACCTTCCGCGGTTACTACCGCAGCCCCGAGCACAATGCCCAGGTGTTCGATGCCGAGGGTTTCTACTTTTCCGGCGACGTGGTCCAGCGCGATGCCGCCGGCTATCTCAAGGTGGTCGGCCGGGTGAAGGACCAGATCAACCGCGGCGGCGAGAAGATCGCCGCCGCCGAGATCGAGGGGCTGCTGCTGCGCCATCCCGGCATTACCCACGCGGCCCTGGTCGCCATCGCCGACGAGTTGATGGGCGAGAAGAGCTGCGCCTGCCTGGTGGTGAGCGATCCGGCACTCAAGCCGGTGGCGCTGCGTCGCTACCTGCGCGAGCAGGGCGTGGCCGAATACAAGCTGCCCGACCGTTTCCAGTTCCTTGACCAGTTGCCGCTCACCGCCGTCGGCAAGATCGACAAGCGGCGCCTGCGCGAGCAGCTGCAGACCCCTTCCACCGAGCGTTCCTAAGGTTTCCCATGGCTATCCCCCGTCTTGCTTCCTATCCCTTGCCTCAGCCCGACGGCTTTCCCGCCAACAAGGTCGACTGGACACCGGCGGCCGACCGCGCCGTGCTGCTGATCCACGACATGCAGCGCTATTTCGTCGAGTTCTATGGCGACAGCAGCCCGCTGATCGACCAGGTGGTGACCAACATCGCCGCGCTGCGCGCCTGGGCCGATGCCCGGGGCGTGCCGGTGGTCTACACCGCTCAGCCCACCGACCAGCCGCCAGCCGATCGCGCCCTGCTCAACGACATGTGGGGTCCGGGCCTGACCCAGGCCGATCCCGCGCTGCAGCAGGTGGTGGACGCGCTGGCGCCCAAGGACGGTGACGTGGTGCTGACCAAGTGGCGTTACAGCGCCTTCCACCGTTCCAACCTGCAGGACCTGATGACCGAGTGGCGGCGCGACCAGCTGATCGTCTGCGGCGTCTACGCCCATATCGGTTGCCTGACGACCTGCACCGACGCCTTCATGCGGGACATCCAGGCCTTCCTGATCGGCGACGCCGTGGCCGACTTCAGCGAGGAAGAGCACCGCATGGCGCTGCGCTACGTGGCGACCCGTTGCGGCAGTACCCTGAGCACCGCCCAGGTCACCGGCGGCGCGGTAGCCCTGGACGAAGCCTGGCTGCGTGCCCAGGTCCAGCCGCTGCTGGACGCTGACGACGAAGCGCCGGCGCTGGACGACAACCTCACCGATTTCGGTCTGGATTCGGTGCAGGTCATGACTCTGGTGGGCGAGTGGCAGAAGCGCGGCCTGCCCGTGACCTTCGCCGATCTGGCCGCCCAGCCGACCCTGCAGGGCTGGCTGGATCTGCTGCGCGCGCGCGCCTGAGGAGTGTCCTGATGACGCAACTGGATTTCACCGGCAAGCGCGTCTGGGTGACCGGCGCAGGGCAGGGCATCGGCTTGCAGGTGGCGCGGCGTTTCCAAGCCGCGGGCGCCGAGGTGATCGGCCTCGACCGGCAATTCGCCGAGAGCGACTATCCCTTTCGTACCCAACTGCTGGACGTCGCCGACGCGGCCCAGGTGGAGGAAGTCTGCCAGGCGTTGCTGGCGGAAGAACGCCGTCTGGACGTGCTGGTCAACGGCGCCGGCGTGCTGCGCCTGGGCACCAGCGACAGCCTGAGCCTGGATGACTGGCAGGCGCTCTTGGACGTCAACGTCTCCGGTCCCTTCTACCTGTTCCGCCAACTGGTGCCGCTGTTCAAGGCCCAGGGCCAGGGCGCCATCGTCAACATCGCCTCCAACGCCGCCCATGTGCCGCGCCTGCAGATGGCCGGCTACTGCACCTCCAAGGCGGCGCTGGTGTCCCTGAGCCACTGCGTGGCCCTGGAACTGGCCGGGTCGGGCGTGCGCTGCAACGTGGTCTCGCCGGGTTCCACGGCGACCCCCATGCTGGCCGGCATGCTCGGCTCGCCCGAGGGCTATCAGCGCCTGGTGGACGGCCTGCCGGAAGACTTCAAGCTGGGCATCCCGCTGCGCAAGATCGCCCAGCCCGACGAGATCGCCAATACCGTACTGTTCCTCGCATCGGACCTGGCCAGCCATATCACCATGCAGGACATCGTGGTGGACGGCGGCGCGACGCTGGCGGCGTGAGGTATTTTCGCAGGTTGGGTTGAGCGCGAGCGAAGCCCAAGGCGACGGGTTCGACTCCGTTTGTTGGGCTTCGACGATGGAGCCGTCTCAACCCAACCTACGGCCGGGCGCGCTGAGCGATCCCGAGCTTGCCGGAGCTGATGAAGCGGAGCGCTCGCTCGGATAACCCCCTCTCCCCTCGGGAGAGGGTTGGGGTGAGGGCGCGCCCAGCTACGGAGTCCAGTGGAAAAGGCTGCGCCGTTTTCCACGCTACGGAGTCAGCAGTTCCGTAGGTTGGGTTGAGCGCGAGCGCGGCGGGTTCATGTCCATCCGTTGGGCTTCGACGATGGAGCCGTCTCAACCCAACCTACGGCCGGGCGCG
>NZ_JAQYZY010000053.1:2178-106259 GCF_028640825.1 Pseudomonas sp. LA5 | reverse complement strand
GAAAGGGCGGTGTCCTAGGCCACTAGACGAAGGGGACGAAACCTCTTTCCGCAAGGCCTTTCACCTTGCATCCGCCTGCCCGAGGGCAACCGGATTGTATTTGGAGCGGGAAACGAGACTCGAACTCGCGACCCCGACCTTGGCAAGGTCGTGCTCTACCAACTGAGCTATTCCCGCAATTTTTGGCGTCCCCTAGGGGACTCGAACCCCTGTTACCGCCGTGAAAGGGCGGTGTCCTAGGCCACTAGACGAAGGGGACCAGGTAGAATCCCTCAGGACCCTGACCTACCACTCGGCTGACGCTTGCCGCCGTTGGGAGTGCGCGCATTCTAGGGAGCCTTACCCTGGGCGTCAATAGCTGATTAAATACTTTTCAAATCAACGACTTCGCTCGCACGACAAAAGGCGGGCAAGCACCATGGAGAAGGTCATGTCCTCAACGATGATTGCAGCGGTAGTGGGGCTTGGCATCCTCGTGTTGATCATGATCGCCTTCGTCAACCAGAAGCTCGAAGCGGGACGCCTGGAAAAGCAGCGCCTGGTCGCCGATCTCACCGACCGCATCAAGCGCTGCGCCCAGCTGGGCGGCAGCCTGCCCGGCCAGCTGATGACCCCGGCGCTCAAGCAGCTGTTTCACCGCATCGAGCTGGGGCTGATCGCCCGCCTCGCCGCCCTGCAGACGCCTTCCGCCAGCCTCACCGCACGCAAGACCGAACTGGAAGAAGCCCTGGCCAAGGGCGACGACATCGAAGTCGCTAACGCTGCCCGGCCGGTGCATACCGAGGCGCGGGTCAAGGAAGTCCGCGGTTATCTGGAAATGCTCCATGCGCTCGTCGCCCATGCCAGCCAGATCGGCATTCTCGACGGCCAGGAAGCGCAGCGCTGGGTCGGCGAGATGCGCTATCTGCTCACGGCGACCTATGTGGAATTCTTCCGCTATCAGGCCGAACAGCAGATCAAGAGCGAGCACTACATCCAGGCGCGGCAGTCATACGAGCGGGCGATCATGCAGATTCGCAAGCAGCAGCAACCCGAGCGCTACAGCGAATTGCTGGCCCATCTGGAAGAGCAGATCACCCAGGTGAAACGCCAGCAGAGCGAAATGGTCGAGCAGGCCAGCAGCAGCTCCAACGAGCTGTCGGACAGCGTGGACACGCTCAAGGACGACAGTTGGCGCAAGAAGAACGACTACGAGTGAGGGCTTCCCTGCCCTCCTCCGGCGATCAGCAGTCGGTCGCGACCAGAAAGGCCGCTACCAGCGCTTCGATACCGGCCTGATCCGCTGCGCTGAAGCGCCCCGGATGCGGACTGTCCAGATCCAGTACGCCGATCAGGCGACCGCCATGGACCAGCGGCACCACCAGCTCGCTGCGCGAAGCGGCGTCACAGGCGATATGTCCGGGAAAGGCATGGACATCCTCGACGCGCTGGGTACGCCGCTCGCGGGCGGCGGCCCCGCACACGCCCTTGCTGAAGGGAATGCGCATGCAGGCCACCTTGCCCTGGAAAGGCCCGAGCAGCAGCTGGTCCTCACCCTCGACGAAATAGAAGCCGGCCCAGTTCAGGTCCGGCACCTCCTGATAGATGAAGGCCGACAGCTGGGCGGCATTGGCCACCAGATTGCGCTCACCGGCCAGCAGGGCTTCCACCTGGGCGGCCAGCATGGCGTAGCCTTCGAGTCCCGCCCCTACGCCCGTCAGTTCTACGGTCATGCTTTCTCCAACAGTTTGAGCCCGACCCATTGCCGGGCGAATTGATAGGCACAGCGGCCATTGCGGTTGCCGCGACCGGAAGCCCAGCGGATGGCCTCGCGATCGGCTTCTTCGGACCACTCCAGTTGCAGGCCGGACTTGCCGGCCAGGGTCGCGCACCAGTGGCGCACCACGGCGAGATAGTGCTCCTGGGTGAAGGGATAGAAGGACAGCCACAGACCGAAGCGATCCGACAGCGCGATCTTGTCTTCGGCCGCCTCGCTCGGATGCAATTCGCCGTCGACGTGCTCCCAGTTGGCATTGTCGCTCTGTCGTTCGGCCACCAGATGACGCCGGTTGGAGGTGGCATAGAGCACCACGTTGTCCGGCGCCTGCTCCAAGGAGCCATCCAGCACGCTCTTGAGCACCCGGTAGTCGTCGCTGCCGGAATCGAAGGAAAGGTCGTCACAGAACACCACGAAGCGCTGCGGCTGACCGGCGAGCTGCTCCACGGCGCGGGGCAGATCGGCGAGATCGTCACGCTCGATTTCGATCAGCCGCAGACCCTCACCGGCATATTCCGCCAGCAACGCCCGGATCAGCGACGACTTGCCGGTGCCCCGCGCGCCCCACAGCAAACTGTGGTTGGCTGGCAGTCCAGCCACGAATTGCCGGGTGTTGCGGGCGAGCTGGTCGCGCTGGCGATCGATACCCAGCAGATCGGCCAGGCGCAGTTCCAGATTGACCTCGAGCGGCTGCAGATAGCCGCCATGGCCCTCCCGGCGCCAGCGCGCGGCATAGCAGCGCTGCCAGTCCAGCGGTTCGCGACGATGGGGCAACAGGGGTTCGAGACGCTCCAGCACCTGCCGCGCATGGAGCAGAAAGTCTTCTAGGGAGGCATTCACAGGGATGATCCTTGACGACAAGAAGAGAAGCGGGCCAGCCGCCAGCCAGGCTGCGCATTATCGTATGACCTTTATCTTCCAGACAAAGGCCGGACGAACCAGGTGCTAGGACGCCAGCGCCTGGCGGACATGCTTTTCCAGCTGCGACGGCCGGGTGATGGGCGCGAAGCGCTGCACGCGCCCCTGCGCCGGCGTGACCAGGAACTTGGTGAAATTCCAGCGGATCGCGCCGCCCAGGAGGCCCGGAGCCGCCTGTTTGAGGGCGACGAACAGCGGATGGGCGCCGTCGCCGTTGACGTCGAGCTTGGCCATTACTGGAAAGCTGACGTTGAAGCGGGTCAGGCAGAAGGTCTGGATCTCGGCATTGCTGCCGGGCTCCTGGCCGCCAAACTGGTTGCAGGGAAAGACGATCACCCGCAGCCCTTGGGCCAGATAGCGCTGCTGCAACAGCTCGAGGCCGTCGTACTGGCGGGTGAAGCCGCAACGACTGGCGGTATTGACCACCAGATAGGCCCGCGCCGGCCAGTCGGCCAGGCAGGCCCGCTGGCCGTCAGCCGTTTCGAACGGCAGGCTGAGGAGGTCCTTGATCACGCGGAGGCCCTGGGTTGCAGCTGCAAGGCCACCGAATTGATGCAATAGCGCAGGCCGGTCGGTGGCGGACCGTCGGGAAAGACGTGTCCCAGGTGCGCATCGCAACGGGCGCAGAGCACCTCGACGCGGTGCATGCCGTGACTGAAGTCCTCCTTTTCCCTTACCGCCTCGGCAGCGATGGGCGCGTAATAGCTGGGCCAGCCGCAGCCGGAATCGAACTTGGTGCTGGAGTCGAACAGTGCCAGCTCGCAGCAGGCGCAGTGATAGACGCCGGGCGTCTTGGTGTTGCAGTAGGCGCCGGTGTAGGGTCTTTCGGTCGCGGCCAGGCGACAGACGCGAAACTGATCGTCGGTCAGGCGCTCACGCCAGTCTTCCGGGCTACGCTGTACTTTTTCCATGATGACCTCGCTGGATGCCGGCGCATCTTTTGTAACAGGCGATGCAGCCGTATGATTCCCGTTCAGTCTGGCATCCGCCCCCGGATGCTGCCAAGCGCCGGTCGGCGTCCGTTCCCGCCGAGTCTTTCTCGCCCTTTTCCAGGATTCATTTCCCCATGCAGGTCTCCAAGTCGAACAAGCTCGCCAATGTCTGCTACGACATCCGCGGCCCGGTCCTCAAGCATGCCAAGCGCCTCGAAGAGGAAGGCCACCGCATCCTGAAGCTCAACATCGGCAACCCGGCACCCTTCGGCTTCGAGGCGCCCGAGGAGATCCTGCAGGACGTCATCCGCAATCTGCCGACCGCCCAGGGCTACAGCGACTCCAAGGGTCTGTTCAGCGCGCGCAAGGCGGTGATGCAGTACTGCCAGCAGAAGCGCATTGAGGGTGTCGGCATCGAGGACATCTACCTCGGCAATGGCGTCTCCGAGCTGATCGTCATGGCCATGCAGGCGCTGCTCAACAACAACGACGAGGTGCTGATCCCGGCGCCGGACTACCCGCTATGGACCGCCGCGGTCAGCCTGGCCGGCGGCAAGCCGGTGCACTACCTGTGCGACGAGCAGGCGGGCTGGTTCCCCGACCTGGCGGACATGGAAGCCAAGATCACCAGCAACACCAAGGCGCTGGTGCTGATCAATCCGAACAACCCCACCGGCGCGGTCTACTCCAAGGAGGTGCTGGAAGGCATCGTCGAACTGGCACGGCGGCACAACCTGGTGCTGTTCTCCGACGAGATCTACGACAAGATCCTCTACGACGAAGCCCAGCACATCTCCACCGCCTCCCTGGCACCGGACGTCCTGTGCCTGACCTTCAACGGGCTGTCCAAGTCCTATCGCGTCGCCGGTTTCCGCTCGGGCTGGCTGATCGTCTCGGGCCCCAAGCATCGCGCCCACAGCTATATCGAAGGCCTCGACATCCTCGCCAACATGCGCCTGTGCGCCAACGTGCCGGCGCAGCATGCGATCCAGACCGCGCTGGGCGGCTACCAGAGCATCAACGACCTGGTGCTGCCGCACGGACGCCTACTGGAACAGCGCAATCGCACCTGGGAGCTGCTCAACGACATTCCCGGGGTCAGCTGCGTGAAGCCGATGGGCGCGCTCTACGCCTTCCCGCGCATCGACCCCAAGGTCTGTCCCATCCACAACGACGAGAAATTCGTCCTCGACCTGCTGCTTTCGGAAAAGCTGCTGGTGGTCCAGGGCACGGCCTTCAACTGGCCCTGGCCCGACCACTTCCGCGTCGTCACCCTGCCCCGCGTCGATGACCTGGAGCAGGCCATCGGCCGCATCGGCAACTTCCTCGGTGGCTACTCCCAGTAGCGGTAAAGCATTTCCGGGTCTTTCATCGGTTGGCGCCACCCGCGGCGTCAACCAGCGCCGGCCCTTGCGTGACCGCCATCGCCTGAACGGCCAGACCATCGACGACACAGTTTGCAATAGAGGAAACGTTGAATGGATCGGGGCCGAACCTTATATAGCCGGCAGATAAACCTGTGAGGAGCTGTACCCCACCATGATGCGCATTCTGTTATTTCTGGCTACCAACCTGGCGGTGCTGATCGTTGCCAGCATCACCTTGAAGGTGCTTGGCGTGGATCGCTACACCGGTCAGAACTATGGCAGTCTGCTGGTGTTCTGTGCCGTGTTCGGTTTCGCCGGCTCGCTGGTCTCGCTGTTCATCTCCAAGTGGATGGCGAAGATGAGCACCCGCACCGAGGTCATCAGCCAGCCGCGGACCCGCCATGAGCAGTGGCTGCTGCAGACCGTCGAGGAGCTGGCCCGCGAAGCCGGCATCAAGACCCCCGAGGTCGGCATCTTCCCGGCCTACGAGGCCAACGCCTTCGCCACCGGCTGGAACCGCAACGACGCTCTCGTCGCGGTCAGCCAGGGCCTGCTGGAGCGCTTCTCGCCCGAAGAGGTGCGTGCGGTGCTGGCCCACGAGATCGGCCACGTCGCCAATGGCGATATGGTGACCCTGGCGCTGATCCAGGGCGTGGTGAACACCTTCGTGATGTTCTTCGCGCGGATCTTCGGCAACTTCGTCGACAAGGCCATCTTCAAGAACGAGGAAGGCCACGGCATCGCCTACTTCGTGACCACCATCGTCGCCGAACTGGTGCTGGGCATCCTGGCCAGCATCATCGTCATGTGGTTCTCGCGAAAACGCGAATTCCGCGCCGACGAAGCCGGTGCGCGCCTGGCCGGTCCCAATGCCATGATCGGCGCCCTGCAGCGCCTGCGTGCCGAGCAGGGTATCCCGGTGCAGATGCCCGACACCCTGAACGCCTTTGGCATCAACGGCTCGCTGAAGAACGGCCTGGCCGGTCTGCTGATGAGCCACCCGCCGCTGGAAGACCGCATCGAGGCCCTGCGCCGCTACGGTCAGCGCTAAGCGCGAGCGATGAAAAAACCCGGCTTCGGCCGGGTTTTTTCATGGGCGGGTCAAGGATCGAATGGCCTCGCCTAGGCCCTCGCCGGTCAGGGGAAACATGCGCTGGGCCATGAGTTCACGCAGCAGCTGGATCGAGGTACTGCTGCCCCAGCCCTCCTGGGGATAGGGGTTGAGCCAGGCCGCCCGTGGGAAGTGCTGGCAGAGTCGCTGGATCCACAGGGCTCCGGGCTCTTCGTTCCAGTGCTCGACGCTGCCACCTGGATGGGTGATCTCGTAGGGCCCCATGCTGGCGTCGCCGACGATCACCAGGCGGTAGTCCGCGCCATAGCGGCGCAGCAGGTCGGCGGTGTTCAGCCCCTCCTCATGGCGCCGGGCATTGTCACGCCAGACGCGTTCATAGACGCAATTGTGGAAGTAGTAGTACTCCAGGTGGCGAAACTCCAGGCGACAGGCGCTGAACAACTCGCTGCACAGGCGCACATGCAGATCCATGGAGCCGCCGACATCGAGTAGCAGCAGCACCTTGGTCGCATTGTGCCGTTCCGGTCGATAGCGCACGTCCAGCAGACCACCCTCGCGTGCCGTGGCCGCGACGGTGCCCTCCAGATCGAATTCCGCCGCCGCGCCCTGGCGGGCGAAGCGCCTGAGCCGGCGCAGGGCCAGTTGCAGGTTGCGGCGGTCCAGCGGCGCGCGATCGTCCAGGTTACGGTAGTCGCGCCGCTCCCAGACCTTGGCCGCTTGCCCCTGCCGAGTACCAGCCTCGCCGATGCGCACGCCGAAGGGATTGTAGCCACCGCTGCCGAAGGGACTGGTGCCTCCCGTGCCTATCCACTTGTTGCCACCGGCATGCCGCTCGCGCTGTTCGGCGAGGCGCTGCTGCAGGGTGGCGAGCAATTCATTGAGGCCACCCAGCGCCTGAAGCCGCTGGCGATCCTCCTCGGACAGCCGCCGCTGCAACTCCAGTCGCAGCCAGTCCGCAGGAATCGCCTGCGTATCCGCCGATCGCTCCGACCTGGCCACCTCACCGGCATAGACCTGATCGAAACGGTCGAAGAAGCGCTCGTCCTTGACCAGCACCGCACGGGCCAGCAGATAGAAGGCGTCGGGATCGGCCACCACCAGGCCCGCATCCAGGGCAGCATGCAGATCCAGCAGTTCGCCCAGGGACACCGGGATGCCCGCCGCCCTGAGTCGGGTGAAGAAATCGAGGAACATGCCTCTCCTCAGCTCCGCCGACGACGCATGAACGCCTGGCGCTCGAGCAACTGCAGATCCTGCTCGTTCTTCAACAGGGCGCCCGCCAGCGGCGGCAGGCCACTCTCGCCATGCAGTGCCCGCTGCGCCGCCTCATCGCCCAGCAGAAGCGCTAGCCAGTCCACCAGCTCCGAAGTGGACGGCTTCTTCTTCAGCCCCGGCATGCTGCGCAGGTCGAGGAAGAGATCCAGGGCCTCCTGGACCAGACGCTGCTGGAGATCGGGATAGTGCACCTGGACGATGCGTTCGAGGGTTTCGCGCTCGGGAAAGCGGATGAAGTGGAAGAAGCAGCGGCGCAGGAAGGCGTCCGGCAACTCCTTTTCGTTGTTGGAGGTGATGATGATGATCGGGCGCCGCTGGGCGCGGATGGTCTCGCCGGTCTCGTAGACGTGGAACTCCATGCGATCGAGTTCCAGCAGCAGATCGTTGGGAAATTCGATGTCGGCCTTGTCGATCTCGTCGATCAGCAGCACCACCGGATCCTCGGCGGTAAAGGCATCCCACAGCTTGCCCGGCTTGATGTAGTTCGCCACCTCCTGCACCCGGGGATCGCCGAGTTGGGAATCGCGCAGGCGGCTCACGGCGTCGTATTCATAGAGGCCCTGCTGCGCCTTGGTGGTGGACTTCACATGCCAGGTGATCAGCCGCGCGCCCTGGCTCTGGGCCACCTGCTCGGCCAGCAGCGTCTTGCCGGTGCCCGGCTCGCCCTTCACCAGCAACGGACGCCCCAGCCGGATGGCCGCATTCACCGCCAGACTGAGTTCGGCCGTGGCCACATAACGCTCGGTACCCTGAAAGGCCATCACTGATCCTCGGCAGCTGTTTCGCCTGACGATAGCATGCCGCGCCCGGACTGGACGTCATCGGACGCAAGGCCTAGGCTGCGAGTTTTCCGTGCCGTACAGGATCCGTCATGAGCCGCATCTTCGCTGACAATGCCCAGTCTATCGGCAATACGCCGCTGGTCTACATCAATCGTCTCGGTCCCAAGGGCGTCACCCTGCTCGCCAAGATCGAGGGACGCAATCCGGGCTATTCGGTCAAGTGCCGCATCGGTGCCAACCTGATCTGGGACGCGGAAGCCAAGGGGCTGCTCAAGCCGGGCATGAGCCTGGTGGAGCCGACGTCGGGCAATACGGGGATCGGTCTGGCCTATGTCGCCGCCGCCCGGGGTTACCGCCTGGTACTGACCATGCCCGCCTCCATGAGTCTGGAGCGACGCAAGGTGCTCAAGGCGCTGGGTGCGGAGCTGGTGCTGACCGAGCCGGCCAAGGGCATGAAGGGCGCCATCGAAAAGGCCCGGGAAATCGCCGAGAGCGAACCCGATCGCTATTTCATGCCGCAGCAATTCGACAACCCGGCCAATCCGGCCATCCACGAGAAGACCACCGGCCCCGAGATCTGGAACGACACCGATGGCGCCATCGATGTACTGGTGGCTGGCGTGGGTACCGGCGGCACCCTGACCGGCATCTCGCGCTTCATCAAGAACACCAAGGGCAAGCCGATCCTGTCGGTGGCCGTCGAGCCGGAGACCTCGCCGGTCATCAGCCAGACCCTCGCCGGTGCCGAGGTGAAACCCAGCCCGCACAAGATCCAGGGCATCGGCGCCGGCTTCGTGCCCGGCAATCTGGACCTTGCCATGGTCGATCGCGTCGAGCAGGTGAGCGATGAGCAGGCCAAGCTGATGGCCCAGCGGCTGATGCGCGAGGAAGGCATTCTCTGTGGCATTTCCTGCGGCGCCGCCATGGCCGCGGCGATCCGACTGGCCGAGACGCCGGAGATGCAGGGCAAGACCATCGTGGTCATCCTGCCGGATTCCGGTGAGCGCTATCTGTCGACCATGTTGTTCGATGACCTGTTCGACGAGCAGGAGCTGGTCCAGTAGGACTTTGCCGGCCACAGCCCTCTTCCATTGCGGGGTTGACCGCCATTGAGCCCCTTACCGCCACTCAAGAAAAAGCCCGGTTTCCCGGGCTTTTTTCGTATCAGAGATGCTTGATCTCGGCCTTGGCGTCCAGGGCCCGACGGTAGGCGGCGAAATCGACCTGTCCGGCGCGCGAGGCGAGGTAGCGGCGGTACAACGCCTTGTCCTCGGCGCTCAGGGCTTCCTTGGGTACCCCTACGCCCTGCAGGCGGATCAGCACGAAATCTCCATTCTGCAGGCTGATGCCGGCATAGGACGGCTTGTCGGCTTCCGGCTTGGCCATGCGGAAGGCCGCCTGCAGCACCTGGGGATCGACGCCCTCCTGGTTGCGGGTGGCGGCTTCGACGGTACGCCATTCACCCGCGGCGGCCTTGCCACCTGCCTGCAGGGTCTTGAGCTGTTCTTCGCCAGCCTGCTTGGCTGCGGCTGCGGCCTTTTCCTGGGTTAGGCGGGTTACGATCTCCTTCCTGACCGCATCCAGGGGTTGCAGCTGCGGCGTACGATGCTCCTTGTCGCGGATCACCACCAGGGTCTCCGGATCGAGCTGCAGCGCGGTGCTGTTGGCGCCGTTGCGCAGGACGTCCTCGCTGAAGGCCGCCTCGATCACCTGACGGTTGGCGGTCAGCCCCTCGCCTCCTTCACGACCGAAGGGAGCGCTGGTCCTGACCTGCAGACCCAGTTCCTGGGCCGGCTGGCTCAGGTCGGAGGATTCATAGGCGGAGCTTTCCAGCTTGCGGCCCGCTTCCACGAACAGGCGGTCGGCGTCTTCCGCCTTGAGCTGCTGCTCCAGACGCGGCCGGACACTGGCCAGGGTGGGTATTTCCGGTGCCTGCACGCCCTGCAGCTTGATCAGGTGCCAGCCAAAGCTGGTGCGCACCGGGGCCGACACCTGCTGGGGTGCCAGGGCATACAAGGCCTCTTCGAAGGCCGGGTCATAGACGCCGCGACCGGCGAAGCCGAGGTCACCGCCGTTGGCCGCCGAACCGGGATCCTGGGAGAACTCCTTGGCCAGCTTGGCGAAGTCCTCACCCTTCTTCAGGCGTTCCTGGATCTGCTGGATCTTGGCCTTGGCCTGGTCGTCGTTCTGCTTGTCGTTGACCTCGATGAGGATATGGGCGGCGTCACGCTGCTCCGACAGGTTGGCGATCTCGGACTTGTAGGCGGCCTGCAGGCGGCTTTCGTCGACCTTGGCCTTGGCCAGGAAGGCACCCTTCTTCAGCTCGACATATTCGATGACCACCTGTTCGGGCGTCATGAAGGCGTTCTTGTGGCCGTCATAATAGGCCTGGACTTCGTCCTGGGTCGGCGTGATGCCGGCCGGCGAGGCCTTGACGGTGCGCATGGCGAAATCACGAGTCTGGCGTTCGAGTGCGGCGAAAGCCTCGATATCGGCGTCGGTGACGAAGTTGCTGCCAACGATGCCGGCGCGCAGCTGACCGATCAGCATCTCGTCACGCAGCAGATCGCGGAATTGCAGGCGGTTGTAGTTCATCTGGCGAACGGCCTGATCGAAGCGCTGGGGATCGAAACGCCCTTCGGTCTGGAATTCGGGGGTATTGAGGATCAGCTGATCCAGCGCCTGTTCGGAAAAGGCGAAGCGATCGGCCTTGGCGCTCTGCAGCAGCAGTTGCTTGTCGATCAGTGCCTTGAGCGCGGACTCGCGCAGCAGACGATCATCCAGGCTGGACGGATCGAAGCCCTGACCCAATTGCTGCTGCAGCTGGCGACGCTGCATCTCCACGGCCTGAGCCAGCTCCGTCTGCTTGATCTCGTCGCCGTTGACCAGGGCGACGGCGCCCTGGTGACCCGTGGCGCGGATGATCGCTTCGAAGCCGGTCAGTGCCATCAGCAGGATGATGAATCCGATGATGACTTTGGCAATCCATCCCTGCGAACGGTCCCTGATGTTTTGTAGCATGTTCCCCCCACGAGCTGTGGCCGGACCGGCCATGGCGAAATCGTCGAATAGCAAATAGCGAAAAGGCGCATCTCGAGATGCGCCTTTTCATCGATCAAGGACCTTGCATCCAGCAGGACGGCGGAGCACCAGCAACCTCGTCTGGCAGCCCGCCCATCAAGCCCAGGTGCGCCGTCAGTGGGTACTGACGCGCTCCTTGCCTTCCTGATCCCGCTTCTCGTCCTTGCTGACGAGCTCCGGACCATCGTCCGGAAGCGGCTCCGGCGTGTATTGCAGCGCAACCTCCAAGACCTCGTCAATCCATTTGACTGGCTTGATCTGCAAGTCGGCCTTGATGTTGTCCGGAATGTCCCGCAGATCCCGGACGTTTTCTTCCGGAATGATCACGGTACGGATGCCGCCGCGGTGGGCTGCGAGCAGCTTTTCCTTGAGGCCACCAATGGCCAGAACCTGACCACGCAGGGTGATCTCGCCGGTCATGGCCACGTCGGCCCGTACCGGAATGCGGGTAGCAGCCGAGACCAGCGCCGTGCACATGCCGATACCGGCACTCGGACCGTCCTTGGGCGTCGCGCCTTCGGGTACGTGGATATGGATGTCGTGCTTCTCGTGGAAGTCCTTGGGAATACCCAGGCTGCGGCCACGGCTGCGCACTACGGTCAGGGCCGCGGTAATGGACTCGGCCATCACATCGCCCAGCGAGCCGGTCTTGATCATCTGGCCCTTGCCGGGAACGACCGCGGACTCGATGGTCAGCAATTCGCCACCCACCTGGGTCCAGGCCAGGCCGGTCACCTGACCGATCTGATCCTGCTGCTCGGCGAGACCGTAGCGGAACTTGCGCACGCCCAGCCAGTGCTCCAGGGTGTCCACGGTGACGCTGGCGGTACGCTCCTTGCTCAGGGCGTGCTGCTTGACCACCTTGCGGCAGACCTTGGCGACCTGCCGTTCCAGGTTCCGAACGCCCGCTTCGCGGGTGTAGTAGCGGATGATGTCGCGCAGGGCGTCTTCATCGAACTCCACCTCGCCCTTCTTCAGGCCATTGGCCTTGACCTGCTTGGGAATCAGGTAGCGGATGGCGATGTTGACCTTTTCCGCCTCGGTATAGCCCGGCAGGCGAATGACTTCCATGCGGTCCAGCAGCGGCGCCGGAATGTTCATGGAGTTGGCAGTGCAGACGAACATCACGTCGGAGAGGTCATAGTCCACTTCGAGGTAATGGTCGTTGAAGGTGTGGTTCTGCTCCGGATCCAGGACCTCGAGCAGTGCGGAGGCAGGATCGCCACGCATGTCGTTGCCCATCTTGTCGATTTCGTCGAGCAGGAACAGCGGATTGCGCACCCCGACCTTGGTCATCTTCTGGATGAGGCGACCCGGCATGGAGCCGATGTAGGTGCGACGGTGACCGCGGATCTCGGCTTCGTCACGCACGCCACCCAGGGCCATGCGCACGAACTTGCGACCGGTGGAGCGAGCGATGGACTCGGCCAGGGAAGTCTTGCCCACGCCGGGCGGGCCGACCAGGCACAGCACCGGGCCGCGTACCTTCTTCACGCGCTTCTGCACGGCGAGGTATTCGAGGATGCGTTCCTTCACCTCTTCAAGACCGTAGTGATCCTTGTCGAGGACCTCCTCGGCGCGTCCCAGATCCAGGCGGACCTTGCTCTCGGCCTGCCACGGTACGTTCACCAGCCAGTCGATGTAGGAGCGCACTACGGTGGCTTCCGCCGACATCGGCGACATCTGCTTGAGCTTGTTCAGCTCGGCATTGGCCTTGGTCAGGGCATCCTTGGGCAGACCGGCCGCTTCGATACGACGCTTGAGATCATCGACCTCGTTGTGTCCTTCATCGATGTCACCCAGTTCTTTCTGGATGGCCTTCATCTGTTCGTTGAGATAGTACTCGCGCTGGCTGCGCTCCATCTGCTTCTTGACGCGGCCGCGGATGCGCTTCTCCACCTGCAGGAGGTCGATTTCGGCATCCAGCAGGGCCAGCACGTGCTCGACGCGCGCGCCCAGCTCGGTGATCTCGAGGATCTCCTGCTTCTGCTCGATCTTCAGCGCCATGTGGGCGGCCATGGTATCGACCAGGCGGCTGGGATCCTCGATGCTGTTGAGCGAGGACAGCACTTCGGCGGGGACCTTCTTGCCAAGCTGCACATACTGCTCGAACTGACTCATCAGGCTGCGCGAAAAAACCTCGGATTCACGATCCGGGGCTTCGCTGTCCTCGATCAACGTGACCAGCGCACGGGCATAGACCTGGCTTTCGACGAAGGACTCGATACGGCCACGCTGCTCGCCTTCGACCAGGACCTTGACGGTGCCATCGGGCAGCTTGAGCAGCTGGAGAACGGTTGCCACCGTACCCATGTGATACATGTCATCCGCGGCGGGATCGTCATCGCCGGGATTCTTCTGCGCGACCAGCAGGATCTGCTTGTCGCCAGCCATGGCGGCTTCGAGGGCCTCGACGGACTTTTCCCTTCCGACGAACAATGGGATGACCATGTGGGGATAGACCACTACGTCACGTAGGGGCAGCAGGGGAAGTTCTATCGTCGTAGTCATGGGATACGGGTCTCGGCAAATAATCGGCCGCAGATGCGGTTAAGGCCTCGGTTTTTCCTAACATGAGGTTGGCCGCCGCAAAATACAACCGTCGCTGAAATGAAAAAGGGGCCGAAGCCCCTTTTGTCACGCGTCCGGCGCCGCCTTGGCGGGCTCGCTGTTCTCGTAGATGAGCAGCGGCTGGGAACTCCCGTCGATGACGCTCTCGTCGATGACCACCTTGCTGACTTCCTTCTGCGAAGGAATCTCGTACATGGTCTCGAGCAGGATGCCTTCGAGGATGGATCTCAGACCCCGGGCACCGGTCTTGCGCTCCAGCGCCTTGCGGGCAACCGCCTTGAGCGCGTCGGGACGGAACTCCAGATCCACGTCTTCCATCTCGAACAGCTTGGCGTACTGCTTGGTCAGGGCGTTCTTCGGCTCGGTCAGGATCTGCATGAGCGCCGGCTCGTCCAGCTCGTCCAGGGTCGCGATGACCGGCAGACGACCGACGAACTCCGGAATCAGACCGAACTTGACCAGATCCTCGGGCTCGGCGTCACGCAAGGATTCGCCGATCTTCTTGCCCAGCTCCACGCTGCGCACCTCGGCGTTGAAGCCGATACCGCCGCCCTTGGTGGAACGATTCTGGATGACCTTTTCCAGGCCAGCGAAGGCGCCACCGCAGATGAACAGGATGTTGCGGGTATCGACCTGCAGGAATTCCTGCTGGGGATGCTTGCGGCCACCCTGGGGCGGAACCGACGCCACGGTACCTTCGATCAGCTTCAGCAGGGCCTGCTGCACACCCTCGCCCGAGACATCACGGGTGATGGAGGGGTTGTCGGACTTGCGCGAGATCTTGTCGATCTCGTCGATGTAGACGATACCCATCTGGGCCTTTTCCACATCGTAGTCGCACTTCTGCAGCAACTTCTGAATGATGTTCTCGACGTCCTCACCCACATAACCGGCTTCGGTCAGCGTGGTGGCATCGGCGATGGTGAAAGGTACGTTGAGCAGGCGCGCCAGCGTTTCCGCCAGCAGGGTCTTGCCCGAACCGGTCGGACCGATGAGCAGGATGTTACTCTTGCCCAGCTCGACGTCGTCTTTCTTCTCGCGCTGATTCAGACGCTTGTAGTGGTTGTAGACGGCAACGGCGAGGACCCGCTTGGCACGCTGCTGACCAATGACATACTGGTCGAGGATAGCGCTGATTTCCTTCGGCGCTGGCAGCTTGTGCGCATTGCTTTCGGCCTGAGCTTCCTGGACTTCCTCGCGGATGATGTCATTGCACAGGTCGACGCATTCGTCGCAGATGAAGACGGAGGGTCCAGCGATCAATTTACGTACTTCGTGCTGACTCTTGCCGCAGAAGGAGCAGTAAAGCAGCTTGCCGTTATCGTCGCTATTGCGCGTATCTGTCATTCGATCGATCCAATGGAATGTGCTTACATCAACAAGATGGAGCCTATTGCACGGTTTTTCAAGCCTACCTGCCCAAACGACGGCGCCTGGGCAGGTGGTCGAGGCGGGGTCAGGCGGGGATGTTGCGCTTCTCGAGGACCTTGTCGATCAGGCCGTAGGCAACGGCTTCGGGGCCACTCATGAAGTTGTCACGGTCGGTATCGCGGGCGATCACGTCCATGGGCTGACCGGTGTGATGCGCCAGTACCTTGTTCAGACGCTCACGGATGGTCAGAATTTCACGGGCGTGAATTTCGATGTCCGACGCCTGACCCTGGAAGCCGCCCAGGGGCTGGTGAATCATCATCCGCGAGTGCGGCAGGCAGAAGCGCTTCTCGGCGGCGCCACCTGCCAGCAGCAGGGCGCCCATGCTGCAGGCCTGGCCGATGCAGATCGTGGAAACGTCGGGCTTGATGAACTGCATGGTGTCGTAGATCGACATGCCAGCGGTCACCGAACCACCCGGGCTGTTGATATAGAGGTGGATGTCCTTGTCAGGATTCTCCGCTTCCAGGAACAGCAGCTGGGCGACGACCAGGTTGGCCATGTAGTCCTCGACCTGACCCACCAGGAAGATGACCCGCTCCTTGAGCAGCCGGGAGTAGATGTCGTAGGCGCGCTCGCCCCGGGCGGATTGCTCCACCACCATGGGTACCAGACCGCCAGCGGCTTGAATATCGGGCATGGATTGCATGTATGAATTGCGGGACATGTCCTGCACTAGCTCCCTATCTGGATGACCTGTCAAAAACACATAAGCCAGCACGAGGCTGGCTTAGGTGAACTAGCAACTGGAGGCAGATCAGGCTGCTTGCGGAGCCTCGGCCGGTTTGACCGCGTCCTCGTAGGAGACCTGCTTGTCGGTGACTTTTGCCTGCTTGAGGACAGTATCCACGACTTGTTCTTCCAGTACAACCGAACGCACTTCGTTCAGCTGCTGCTCGTTCTGGTAGTACCACTTCACTACCTGCTCGGGTTCCTGATAGGCCGCAGCCATTTCCTCGATCAGCTCGCGGACGCGGGCGTCATCGGGCTTGAGCTCGAACTGCTTGACCATCTCGGCGATGATCAGACCCAGCAGCACGCGGCGCTTGGCCTGCTCGCTGAACAGCTCGGCCGGCAGTTGCTCGGGCTGGATGTTGCCACCGAACTGCTGGACGGCCTGAACGCGCAGACGATCCACTTCGTTGCTGATCAGGGCGGCCGGGACGTCGATCTGGTTGGCGGCCAGCAGACCGTCCATGACCTGGTTCTTGACCTTGGTCTTGAGGGCCTGGCGCAGCTCGCGATCCATGTTCTTGCGCACTTCGGCGCGGAAACCTTCGACGGTGGTCTCTTCCACACCGAACTGCTTGAAGAAGGCTTCGTTCAGTTCGGGCAGCTCGGGAGCGGCCACTTCCTTGACGGTGACCTTGAACTGGGCGGCCTTGCCGGCCAGATCCAGGTTCTGGTAGTCCTCGGGGAAGGTCAGGTCGAGCACGCGCTCGTCACCGGCCTTGGCGCCGACCAGGCCGTCTTCGAAACCGGGAATCATGCGACCCGAGCCCAGCACCAGCTTGGTGCCTTCGGCGGAACCACCGGCGAAGGCTTCGCCGTCCTGGGTACCGACGAAGTCCAGGGTGAGCTGGTCATCGTTGGCGGCAGCGCGGTCAACGGCTTCATAACGGGTGCCCTGCTTGCGCAGCACGTCGAGCATCTTGTCGATGTCGGCGTCTTCAACGCTTGCGTCCTGACGCTCGATCTCGATGCCGTCCAGGCCCTTGACTTCGAACTCGGGGAAGACTTCGAAGGTGGCAACGTATTCCAGGTCCTTGCCCTTTTCGAACACCTTGGGTTCGACGGCGGGTGCGCCGGCCGGGTTGAGCTTCTGCTCGACAACGGCTTCGTAGAAGGTTTCCTGAATGAGATCACCCAAGGCTTCCTGACGAGCCGAGGCTTCGTAGCGCTGGCGGATGACGCTCATGGGTACCTTGCCCGGGCGGAAACCGGGAACCTTGGCACGCCGTGCAGTCTGCTGCAGACGCTTGTTCACTTCGGTTTCAATACGCTCGGCCGGCACGCCAATGGTCATGCGACGCTCGAGAGCAGAGGTGTTTTCAACGGAAACTTGCATGGATATTCCTCGTGGCACAGAAACAGGCCGGCACTCCGACCCCCCAGAATCAAGGGCGACCATTCTAGAGACAGTCTCAGGCGAAGTCACCTGGCTTGATCCAGCGGTGCGTACGGGCACTGCCGAAGGAAGCCTGAACGAGCGCGTCGAGAGCAACATTTTGTTGCCCGCATATAGTTGTACGACGTCGTATGTAGTGCTAAACCCTGAAGGGCAAGCTAACGAAGAGGCCGCCTCCGGCCCTATTCACAACAACAACAATCGTTAGGAGAACCGCCCTAATGGACCAATCTGGTTCCGTCGAGAAATCCATACCCGAGAGCAAGGAGCAGAGCTCCGGCCTGCGCCGCCTGGCGAAGCTGCTGGGGCCTGGCATCATTGCGGTGCTGTCCTGGCTGGGCGCCGGGGACCTCATCACCTCCTCGGTGGCAGGGGCCAACTACGGCTACGCCATGATGTGGGTGCTGGCGGTGTCCCTGCTGCTGCGCTTTCTCATCGTCAACATCATCGCCCGTTTCCAGCTGTGCAATAACCGCGGCATGTCGATCCTCGAAGGCTATGCCCAGCTGCACCCGGTGTTCGCCTGGTTCATGCTCGGCTATGCGCTGATCATGGGGCACCTGACCAACGCCTACATGCTCAAGGGCGCCGGCGAAGCCCTGGCCACCCTGCTCCACCTCGACCAGCCGCTGCTCTGCTCGGTGGCGGTGGTGATCGCGGTCTGGCTGCTGGTGGGCCGCAACTTCTATGCGCTGATCGAGGGGGTGATGAAGGTGTTGCTGGCCGTCATGACTCTGGCCTTCATCACCCTGGCGGTGATGTCGGGTCCGGACCTGGGCGGAATCCTGCGCGGCACCATCGGCTTCAGCATCCCGGCGGACGAAGGCGTGCATGGCGCCCTGCTGGTGGCGGTTTCGGTTATAGGCGCCGTGGCCGGCTCCATCGCCAACTTCGTGCATCCCTATGTGATGAAGGAAAAGGGCTGGACCGGCCCGGAACACAAGCGCATGCAGCGCAACGACCTGCTCTTCGCGGTGGTGGTCGGCATCATCATCAATCTGGCCATCTGGGTGGTCGGGGTGGAGATCCTCAGACCCAATGGCCTGCAGGTGAATACCCTGAGCGACCTGGGCGCGGCCCTGGAGCTGTTCTTCGGCACCGGCGGCTGGCTGATCTTCTTCACCGGGGTCTTCGCCACCCTGTTCGCCAGCGTGGTGGGCAAGACCACGGCCTTCCCCATGCTGATCACCGATGCCCTGCAGCACATCCGTCCGGAACGCCGTGAACGCTATGGCAAGACCTTTCACAAGGACCCGGCGCACAGGTGGTTCCTGCTCTTCATCCTGGTGACGCCGCTGGTATGGTCGCTGCCGGGCATGCCCGACTTCGTGACCCTGACCATCGGCGTGAATGCCCTCAACATCGTCGGCCTGCCGGTGATCTCCCTGGGGCTACTGATCATGTCCAACCAGAAGTCGCTACTGGGCGACAAGTACCGCAACAACTGGTTCGAAAATCTGGCGCTGGGCTTCGCCACCCTGCTGGCGATCTGGGTCGCGATCCAGTTGGGCCTGCAGTTGCTCGGCTGAGCCGCCGTTTCGGGGCGGATTCGCCGCCCCCGCTTTCCTCAAGGAGTCTAGAGATGCCTGAACAGAACGAACGTCAATTGCTGCTGCAGGTGGGTCCGCTGCTGCCTGCCCTGCAGGACGCCCTCACTTCACGCCATGAGGTGCTGCGGCTCTGGGAAGCACCCGACCCGTCCGCCCTGCTCGCCGCGCGTGGTCAGGACGTGGTGGCTTTGGTCACCTCCGGGGTGCATGGCGCGACGCGCGAGCTGATGAGCGCCCTGCCTGGCCTGAAGGCGGTGTTCAGTTTCGGGGTGGGCTACGACAGCATCGACATCGCCGCCGCCCGGGATCTGGGCGTGGTCGTGAGCAATACCCCGGGCGTGCTGGACGACTGCGTCGCCGACACCGCCTTCGCCCTGCTGATCGATGTGGCGCGGGGCATCAGCGCCGCGGATCGCTTCGTGCGTCGCGGCGACTGGCAGCAGGGCAAGTTTCCGCTGACCTCGCGCCTGGCCGGCAAGACCTGCGGCATCGTCGGCCTGGGCAATATCGGCAAGAGCGTCGCCCGCCGGGTCGAGGCCTTCGGCATGGAGGTGGCCTACTACGGTCGCCAGCAGCAAGCGGACATCCCCTATCGCTATCACGCCGAGCTGGAAGACCTGGCCAAGGCAGCGGATTTCCTGGTCCTGTCGCTGCCCGGCGGACCGGCCACCGATGGACTGATCGATGCGCGAATCCTGGCCGCCCTGGGACCGCGTGGCTATCTCATCAACATCGCCCGCGGCAGCGTGGTGGATGAACCCGCCCTGGTGGCCGCCTTGCAGGCCGGCAGCCTGGGTGGCGCCGGCCTGGATGTCTTCGCCGAGGAGCCGGCGGTGCCCGCCGAGTTGCTGACACTGGACAACGTGGTCCTCACCCCGCACCTCGGCAGCGGTACCCACGAGACCCGCCAGGCCATGGCCGACCTGGTGCTGGCCAACGTGGAGCGCTATTTCGCCGAGGGTCGCCTGGTCACGCCGGTCTGACCGCAATCACCTGCCGGCCGGCATGCTACTCGATGGCCGGCAGGGTCTTGCCGCGGATGCGTCGGGCCAGGGAGTCGTAGATCTCGCGGCAGCCTTCGGCCCAGAAGCGATCGGGATCGTCCTGGGGTTCGAGGGTGACGGAGAACTCGCCATCGCGCTCCTTCAGCACGAAATGGTCGTTGGTATAGAAGAGGGACAGGCCGATGGCGAAGGTCTGGGGAGTGCCGGCGAGGTCATCGATGATCACCGTGAGGTCATAGCGGGCATAGACCTCCAATTCGCGCACGATATTGCCATCGACGCGCTTTTCCAGGCCCAGGCCGGCATCCACCTGATCGGCCGGGGTGAGCCCCAGGTAGCGGGTGAAGCAGTCCGGCAATTCATGCAGGCGGCGCTCCAGTCCCTGCCAATAGGCTTCTTCCCGCTCGGCCGCCTTGCTCAGCGCCTGACTCAATGCCTGATATCGTTCCATTGCCGTTCCCATCTGTTCACTGGAGGCCGTCGACGGACGACCGACAGCTCTGAGACCCCAGCCGGGTCCCGGGGTGCCGCAGCGATTGGCGACGGGCTTCAGGATGCCGGCCAGCCCAGCACCGGGGCGCGGGTTTCACCGAGCAGGAAGCCCCGATTGGCGTCGGTGCAGGCGCGCAGATAGTCGGTCACCAGGGTGATGCGTCGCAGGCGGCGCAGGTCTTCGCGGTAATAGAGCCAGAATTGCCGGGTGATCTGGATCTGCTCCGGCAACAGCGCCACCAGCCGCGGATCGGGCTCGGCGACGAAGCACGGCAGGATGGCCAGGGCGTGCCCGCACAGGGCCGCCTGGTACTGGGCGATCACGCTGGTACTGCGCAGGCCGCTGCTGGCCTCGGGCAGGATCCGCTCCAGATAGAGCAGTTCAGGGCTGAAGGCGAGATCCTCGACATAGGTGATGAATCTGTGGCGCTGCAGGTCCGCCAGCTGCGTGACGGGCGGATGGCTGGCCAGGTAGTCGGCGGTGGCATAGAGCCGCAGGCGGTAGTCGCACAGCTTGCGGCAGACATAGGGCCCGCGCTCGGGGCGCTCCAGGGTGATGGCGATGTCGGCTTCGCGACGCGACAGGTTGACGAAGTGCGGCACCGGCAGCACCTCCAGGGTGATGCCGGGATAGCGATCCTGGAAGAAACTCAGCTGGGGCGCGACGAAGTAGCTGCCGAAGCCCTCGGTGGCGCCGATGCGCACCTGGCCGGACGGCGCCAGTCGGGTGTCGGAGATCTGCTCGCAGGCGGTCTGCAGGGTGCTTTCCAGGGTTTCCGCGTGCACCAGCAGGCGCTGTCCCTCCATGGTGAGGCTGAAACCGGTGCTGCGCGACTTCTCGAACAGCAGCGCTCCCAGCGCCTTTTCCAGGGCGGCGATCCGCCGCGAGACGGTGGTGTAGTCCACCCCCAGCCGCCGGGCCGCGGCGCTGGCCTTCTGCGTGCGCGCCACTTCGAGGAAGAATCTGAGATCGTCCCAGTCGAGACGTCCCGCCGGGTTATTGGATTTTTGCATATCGGTCGGGCGTTTTTGTCGGAAGCCAGGGGACTTTTGCCGGAACTATACTGCTTACCAGGTCGCGTCACGAGCGGTGACGACGCGAATCTCTGCCAGCCAACAACAATAAAGAGCAGACCACCATGACCCACCCGCACGCCCCATCCCGGCGCCAGGCCGGACGCTGCCCTTCCTTCCCGCCCCTGCCGGCTGCGGGGGATCGCCCATGACCGCCGGCGACGCCTTCCGTGAAGCACGCGACTTCCTGCTGCGCCATCGCACCGACTACGCCACGGCCGTCCGCGATTTCCGCTGGCCGGAGCTGGAACACTTCAACTGGGCGCTGGACCATTTCGATCGCCTGGCCGAGGAGCATTCCGGTCCGGCGCTGTGGCGGCTGGATGCCGAAGGCCGGGAGGAGCGCTACAGCTTCGCCGAGCTGCGCCAGGCGTCGAATCGCACCGCCAATTTCCTGCGCGCCCAGGGTGTTCGTCGCGGCGAACGCATCCTGGTGATGCTGGGCAACGAGGTGGCGCTGTGGGAGACGCTGCTCGGTGCCTTCAAGCTGGGCGCCGTGGTGGTGCCCGCCACCACCCTGCTCAGCGATGCCGATCTGCAGGATCGCGTGCAGCGCGGGCGTATCGCCCACCTGGTGGTGGGCAGCGCCCATACGGAGCGTTGCGCCAGTCTGGATCCTGGCCTCACCCGCATCTGCGTCGGGGCGTCAGTGGCCGGCTGGCAGCCCTATGCGCCGGGCGCCTGTGCCAGCGATTTCCTGCCGGACGGCCCTACCCTCGCCACGGATCCGCTGCTGCTCTATTTCACCTCGGGGACCACCTCGCGGCCCAAGCTGGTCCTGCACAGCCACAGCAGCTATCCGGTCGGGCACCTGTCCACGCTCTACTGGATCGGTCTGCAACCCGGCGATGTGCACCTCAACATCTCCTCCCCCGGCTGGGCCAAGCATGCCTGGAGTTGCGTCTTCGCGCCCTGGAACGCCGGAGCCTGCGTGTTCATCCATGACGTGCCGCGCTTCAAGCCCCAGGCGCTGCTGGAGGTGCTCGCGCACTATCCGGTCACCAGCCTCTGCGCGCCGCCCACGGTATGGCGGATGCTGATCCAGGAGGACCTCGCCGCCTATCGCGATCGACTCGACCTGCGCGAGCTGGTCGGCGCGGGCGAGCCGCTCAATCCCGAGATCATCGACAGCCTGCAGGCGGCCTGGGGGCTGACCCTGAGAGACGGCTTCGGCCAGTCGGAAACCACCGCGCTGGTGGGCAACACCCCCGGACAGTCGCTCAAGCCGGGCTCCATGGGTCGTCCGCTGCCCGGGTGCCACGTCGAATTGCTGGATGCCGATGGCCGACCGGGCGACGACGGCGAGGTGGCCCTGTCCCTGCAACCGCGGCCGGCCGGGCTGATGCTGGGCTACGAAGACAGTCCGGAAAAGACCGCCGAGGTGATGCGCGACGGTCACTACCGCACCGGCGATACCGCGGTGCGCGACGCCGATGGCTACATCACCTTCGTTGGCCGCGCCGATGACGTCTTCAAGTCGGCGGACTACCGCATCAGCCCCTTCGAACTGGAGAGCGCCCTGATCGAGCATCCGGCGGTGATGGAGGTGGCGGTGGTACCGAGCCCCGATCCCCTGCGCCTCAATGTACCCAAGGCCTTCGTCATCCTCGCCGCCGACCAGGCGCCTTCGCCCGCGCTCGCGCGGGAGCTGCTCGGTTTCGCCCGTGGCTGCCTGTCGCCCTACAAGCGGGTGCGGCGCCTGCAATTCGTCAGCGAACTGCCCAAGACCTTGTCCGGCAAGATCCGCCGCATCGAATTGCGCCTCGGCGAGGCCCAGCGCCGCGCCAGCGGCACTCCCGATGTCCACGACTACGCCGAAGAAGACTTCGCTGCTCAACCTGCCCCGGCCACCCCGGCCACCGCTCAGGAATCCCTGTCATGACCCAGACCGCCATCAAAGACGTGCCGCTGCTGATCGACGGCCAATTCGTCACCTCCACCAGCCGCGAAGGCCGCGAGGTGATCAATCCGGCGACCCAGGAGGTGCTGGCGCGGGTGCCCTTCGCCACCGCCGAGGAGGTGCAGCGCGCCGTGGCCAGTGCCAAGGCGGCCTTCGCCACCTGGCGCAAGACGCCCATCGGCGCCCGGGCGCGCATCTTCCTGCGCTACCAGCAGCTGATCCGCGAGCACATGAGCGAATTGGCCGCGTTGCTCACCGCCGAACAGGGCAAGACCCTGGCCGACGCCGAGGGCGATGTCTTCCGTGGCCTGGAGGTGGTGGAGCACGCCGCGGCCATTGGCAACCTGCAGCTGGGCGAGCTGGCCAACAACGTCGCCAGCGGAGTGGACACCTATACCCTGCTGCAACCCCTGGGCGTCTGCGCCGGCATCACCCCCTTCAACTTCCCGGCGATGATTCCGTTGTGGATGTTTCCCATGGCCATCGCCTGCGGCAACACCTTCGTCCTCAAGCCTTCGGAGCAGGATCCGCTGGTGACCATGCGCCTGGCCGAGCTGGCGCTGGAAGCCGGGGTGCCGCCCGGGGTGCTCAACGTAGTCCATGGCGGACCGGCGGTGGTGGACGCCCTCTGCGATCACCCGGACATCAAGGCGCTGTCCTTTGTCGGCTCGACCCGTGTCGGCACCCACGTCTATCGCCGCGCCAGCGAAGCCGGCAAACGCGTGCAGTGCATGATGGGCGCCAAGAACCATGCGGTGGTGATGCCCGACGCGCCCCGCGAGCAGACCCTGGCCAATCTGGTGGGCGCCGCCTTCGGGGCGGCGGGTCAGCGCTGCATGGCGGTCTCGGTGGTGGTGCTGGTGGGCGAGGCCAACAGCTGGGTGCCGGACCTGGTGGCCAAGGCGCGCAGCCTCAAGGTGGGTGCGGGTCACGAGCACGGCACCGACGTCGGCCCGCTGATCTCCTGCCAGGCCCTGGACCGGGTCAGCGGCCTGATCGAGCGCGGGCTGAGCGAAGGCGCGACCCTGGAGCTGGACGGCCGCAACATCCAGGTCGAGCGCTACGAGAAGGGCAACTTCGTCGGCCCGACGCTGTTTTCCGGGGTGACCACCGACATGACCCTGTACCGCGAAGAACTGTTCGGACCGGTGCTCTGCGTGATGCACGCCGCCACCCTCGACGAGGCCATCGCCCTGATCAACGCCAACCCCAACGGCAACGGCGTTGCCCTCTTCACGCGCTCCGGCGCCGCGGCACGGCGCTTCCAGGAAGACATCGACGTCGGCCAGGTCGGCATCAACGTGCCCATTCCGGTACCGGTGCCGCTGTTCTCCTTCAGCGGTTCGCGCGCCTCCAAGCTGGGTGACCTGGGGCCCTACGGCAAGCAGGCGGTACTCTTCTATACCCAGACCAAGACCATCACCACGCGCTGGCCCGACGAGCAGGACGTCGGCAGCGCCGGGGTCGTCAACACCACCATCACCCTCAAGTAAGGGAGACGCCAGCATGCATCTGGGATTTCTGGGACTGGGCAACATGGGCGCGCCCATGGCCCGCAACCTGCTCAAGGCCGGCCATCAGCTGACCGTCTTCGACCTCTCCACCGCCGCGCTGGAAGCGCTGCGCGCCGAAGGGGCCGAGGTTGCCGCTTCGCCCACCGCTGTGGCGGAAAGTGGCGCGGAAGTGATCATCACCATGCTGCCCGCGGCCGCCCATGTAAAGACGGTCTATCTCGGTGAAGACGGGCTGATCGCCCGGGCCCGCCCGGGCACCCTGCTGATCGATTCCTCCACCATCGATCCGCTCAGCGCCCGGACGGTGGCCAGCGCCGCCGCCGAGCGCGGCCTGGAATTGCTGGACGCGCCGGTCTCCGGCGGCACCGGCGGCGCCGCGGCCGGCACCCTGACCTTCATGGTCGGCGGCAGCGAGGCGGGCTTCCAGCGTGCCCAGCCGCTGCTGGCCGCCATGGGTCGCAACCTGGTGCACTGCGGCGCCAGTGGCAACGGCCAGGTGGCCAAGGTCGCCAACAACCTGTTGCTGGGCATCTCCATGATCGGGGTGGCCGAGGCCATGGCCCTGGGTACCCGCCTGGGCATGGACGCCAAGACCCTGGCCGGGGTGATCAATACCAGCAGCGGGCGCTGCTGGAGTTCGGAGGTCAACAACCCCTATCCGGACGTGCTGCCCCAGGCGCCGGCCTCGCGCGGCTACCAGGGCGGCTTCGCCGCCGAGCTCATGCTCAAGGACCTGGGCCTGGCCACCGAGGCGGCGCGTGCCGTGCGCCAGCCGGTGATCCTTGGGGCGGTCGCGCAGCAGCTCTATCAGAGATTCAGCCGCGCGGGTGGCGGCGGCCTGGATTTCTCGGCCATCATCCAGGACTACCTAGACGAGGACGGTGCATGAGCGACGCCAAGGTGCTGTTGGAAAGACGCGGCGGGGTCGGCTATCTGACCCTTGATCGCCCGACCGGGCTCAATGCCCTGGATCTGCAGATGGTGCGCGCCCTGCACGGGGCGCTGCGCGACTGGGAGCAGGACCCGGCCGTGCGGGTGATCGTGCTGCGCGGCAACGGACCCAAGGCCTTCTGCGCCGGCGGCGATGTCCGGGCGCTGTACGACAGCTACCAGCGCGGCGACGACCTGCACCTGAGCTTCTTCACCGAGGAATACGCCCTCGACCTGGCACTGCACCGCTATCCCAAGCCCATCCTGGCGCTGGCCCATGGGCTGGTGCTGGGCGGCGGCATGGGCCTGGTGCAGGCGGCGCGGCTGCGGATCGTCAGCGAGCGCACCCGGATGGCCATGCCGGAAACCGCCATCGGCTATTTCCCCGACGTCGGCGCCAGTCATTTCCTGCCACGCCTGCCCGACCAGCTGGGTCTCTATCTGGGCCTGACCGGGGTGCAGATCGGCCCAGCCGACGCCCTGGCCGCCGGCCTGGCCGATGTCTTCATTCCGGAAGCGGCCAACGCCGACCTGCTGCAGCGCCTGGAGGCAGCCACCGCCCAGGGCCCGACCGATCTGGCCGCGCTGCTGCAGGCGTTCGCCGCAGCGCCGGCCGAAGCCGCGCGCCTGACCGAACTGCGCCCGGCCATCGCCGAGCACTTCGCGGCGGCCACCGTTGAGGAGTTGCGCGCCGGCCTGCAGGCGGAGCAGCGCCCCGCCTATGGCGACTGGGCGCAGGAGACCCTCGCCACCCTGGACGCCCGTTCACCGCTGGCGGTCGCCACCGCCCTGGAGCTGTTGCGCCAGGGCGGTGGGCTGTCCCTGGAGCAGTGCTTCGCCCTGGAGCTGCACCTGGATCGCCGCTGGTTCGAGAAGGGCGAGATCATCGAAGGGGTGCGCGCCATGCTGGTGGACAAGGACCGCACGCCGCACTGGAATCCGGCCCGCTGGCAGGATCTGGACCCCCGTCGCGTCGCGGTCTTTTTCTCCGACTTTCGCCATTCCTGAGGGAGGCTCCCATGCACGACATCGAACTCACCGAAGAACAACGCATGATCCGCGACCTGGCACGCGACTTCGCCCGCCGCGAGGTCGCGCCCCACGCCCGCGCCTGGGAAAAGGCCGAGTGGATCGACGACGCCGTGGTCGCCCAGCTGGGTGAGCTGGGCCTGCTGGGCATGGTGGTGCCCGAGCAATGGGGCGGCACCTACCTGGATTACGTCGCCTATGCCCTGGCCGTGGAAGAGATCTCCGCCGGCGACGGCAGCCTTGGCGCCCTGATGAGCATCCACAGTTCGGTGGGCTGCGGCCCGCTGCTGCGCTACGGCAGCGCCGCGCAGCAGGATCACTGGTTGCCCGACCTGGCCGCCGGCAAGGTGATCGGCTGCTTCTGCCTAACCGAACCCCAGGCCGGTTCCGAGGCGCACAATCTGCGCACCCGCGCGGTACTCGACGGCGACAGCTGGGTGCTCAATGGCAGCAAGCAATTCGTCAGCAACGGGCGCCGCGCCGGCCTGGCCATCGTTTTCGCGGTGACCGATCCGGAACTGGGCAAGAAGGGCCTGTCGGCCTTCCTGGTACCCACCGACACCCCCGGCTTTCGCGTCGAACGCACCGAGCACAAGATGGGCCTGCGCGCCTCCGATACCTGCGCCGTCACCCTGGACAACTGCCGCATCCCGGCGGCCAACTTGCTGGGCGAACGCGGCAAGGGCCTGGCCATCGCGCTCTCCAATCTGGAGGGCGGTCGCATCGGCATCGCCGCCCAGGCCCTGGGCATCGCCCGCGCGGCCTTTGAGGCGGCGCTGGGCTATGCCCGCGAGCGCATCCAGTTCGACAAGGCCATCATCCAGCACCAGAGCATCGCCAACATGCTGGCCGACATGCATACGCGCCTGAACGCCGCGCGACTGCTGATCCTGCACGCCGCGCGACTGCGCACGGCTGGCCAGCCCTGCCTGAGCGAAGCCTCGCAGGCCAAGCTGTTCGCCACCGAGACGGGCGAATGGGTGTGCTCCAAGGCCATCCAGATCCATGGCGGCTATGGCTACCTGGAGGACTATCCGGTGGAGCAGTATTACCGCGATATCCGCATCACCCAGATCTACGAAGGCTCCAGTGAAATCCAGCGCCTGCTGATCACCCGGGAACTCGATCGCTACGAAATGTGAGGGCGTACGGGATGACGGCCGTGACCTGTCCAGCAAAAGCCGAAGATGACATCCAGGCGTCATCTGGACAGCGCCGGGCGGGTGCTACGCTCCGGACAGGGATCGTGTCTGGTCCCGGTCTTGCCAAGGAATACCGTTATGGCCTCCCTGCTCGCCTGCATCGATGGATCCCCCCACGCCGAAAGCGTCTGCGACCACACCGCCTGGTTGTCGCGACGCCTGGATGCGCCCGTCACCCTGCTGCATGTGCAGGAGTCGGCCAGTAGCGGCAAGAAGGTCGCCAACGGTACCCCGGTCTATCTGGACGATGACGTCGGTGCCGGCATGGCCAAGGCGCTGCTGCTCAATGCCCGCCAGCGCCTCCTCCAGCAGGGCCTGACCTCGGCACCGCAGATCCTGCGCCGCCCCGAGGGACTGGTGGATACCCTCAAGACCCTCGAAGGGGATACCCGCCTGCTGGTGATCGGCAAGCGCGGCGAGCGCTCCGGGGACAGCGGCATCGGCAGCCAGCTGGAAGCCGTGGTACGCGCCGTGCACCGGCCGATCCTGATCTGCTCGGGCCCCTTCAAGCCCCCGCGCCAGTTCACCATCGCCTATGACGGTCGGGAAGCCACCCACCAGGGCATCCTGGCGCTGGCGCGCAGTCCGCTGCTGACCGGCATGAGCGGCACGCTGCTGCGGGTCGGCGAAGACGATCCGATCCTGCGCAAGCGCCTGGAAGACCTGGCGCTGCTGCTGCGCAGCGCCGGGTGCCGGGTCGACACCACCGTCGCCCATGGCGACGTGGAGCGCATCGTCCCTCGCCACCTCGACGAACGCCGGGCCGACCTGCTGATCATGGGTGCCTACAGCCATTCCTCGGTCTGGCGCTTCCTGCGCGGCAGTCGCACCACCCAGCTGCTGCACAAGACCGAAGTACCGATGCTGCTGCTGCGCTGATCCTGGTTGCGTCACGGCACAGTCCATCCGTCTGGGACGCGCTTCGTCGGCCAGCCGACCTTCACGCTCAAGCCCGTCCGAAAGTCGCCGAAGCAACTCTTATAGAGCCCCGCCCTCCGCCGGGCTCCCCGGCGCGTCGGTAGGCACCATGAGCACCCATGTCATCCATTTCACCGGTCCCATCAATTCCACCAGTTGCGGCCAGCTGATCGCCCACTGCTCCCAGGCGGTCCAGCAGGATGCCTCGCGGATTCTGCTGAAGATCGCCACCATGGGCGGTGACTGCAGCTACGGCTTCACGATGTACAACTTCCTGCTGTCCCTGCCGCTGCCGGTGCACACCCACAACCTGGGTACCGTCGAATCCATGGGCAACATCCTGTTCCTGGCCGGCGAACACCGCACCGCCAGTCGCCACAGCAAGTTCCTCTACCATTCCTTCTACTGGAACCTGAACAACTCGGTGGACCATGCGCGCATGGCCGAATACGCCATGTGCCTGGACTACGACCTGGACCTCTACGCCGGCATCGTCGCCGAACGTACGGCCGGTGCCGCCGAAGCCCTGGACATCTACAGCTGCCTCAAGGCCAACGCCCGGCTGCTGAGTCCGGAAGCGGCCCTGACCACCGGGGTGATCCATGCCGTGGACGAATGCCGGGTACAGCCGGGTGAGGTCACCACTTTCATCCACCTTTAAGCGGGCAATAAAAAACCCGGTGGCCAAAGGTCACCGGGTTTTTTATTGCCCGCTGCTGAAGATCAGCGGCTGAAGGACACCAGGGTGTTCGGGTAGCCGACGCTGGCATCCAGGCGGCTGGCGTCGAAGAATACCCCCAGGTTGCTCGCGCCCTCCTGCACATAGCTGATCTTGAGGATCTGGCCATTGACGAGGCGTACCGAGCCACCCAGCTTGAAGGCCGAACGATTGGCCGCGGTGGCCGGGATGGAGATGGCCGCGCCGCGACGGTAGACACCGCGATTCCAATCGGCGTTGGTGAAGTCGTTGATGGCGCTGCTGACGCTGGCGGCGCTGGTCACGCCGGTGGGCGACACGGTCACCGTCTTGGGATAGCCCACGGCGTTGCCGTTGAAGGGCGTGCCCTCGGTGAAGACGCCCAGGCTGTTGCCGACCTGCACCGCGGAAATCCGCCGCACCTGGCCATCCGCGGTGGTGAGATAGGCACCGGCCTTGAAGGCGGCGCGGTTCACCGCGGTACCGGGTACCGAGATCGCGGCCTTCTTGAGGAACACCCCCTTGTGCCAGTCCGGGTTGGTGAAGTCGTTGATCACCGAGGTCACGGTACCGGCGGTCGCCCCGGTGCTCGGCGGAATCTGCACACCGGCATTGCTACCGGTGTTGCCTGCGTTGCCGGTGTTGCTGCCGCTGCCGGAATTGCCGCCGGCGCTGCCGCCTGCCGAACCGCTGTTGCCGGTGGCGCTACCGCCGGTGGCCGGCGCGGTGCTGCCACTGGCGACCGGACCGATGGCAGTGCAGCTGCTGTCGTCCAGGTACTTGCGCAGGGTCGGCCACTGCGGCCGCTCCTGGCCATTGATCGGCTCCACCGACATGAAGTAGCTGCCCCAGCCGGGACCGGCGGCCCAGTAGGAGGCCGGGATGCAGTTCTGCTTGAGGTAGGCCAGCATGTTGTCCATCAGCAGATTCCAGCGCGGATTATTGTCCGGGACACCGAATTCACCGATGTAGCCGCGCTTGTTGTTCTTCTTCAGCCAGTCGACGAAGGGCTTGACCCGGGTCACGCCATAGTTGGCGTCGAGCTTGTTGACATCGGTCTTGTCGTAGCTGCCGCCGGCGTTCTCGTCGAAGTAGGAATGCGCCGAGAAGATGATGTTGTTGGCCGGATCCTTCAGCCCCAGCAGGGCGTCGTTGAATTCGGCCCAGCGGGTCGCGCTCGACCAGCCGTTGCCTTCGACGATGAGCGGGCGGGTGCTGTCCACCGCGCGCACGCCATTGATGCCGTACTGGGCCGCGGTCGGCCAGTAGGCCATGGCATCGTGGGGCTCGTTCATGATGTCGTAGGCGTACAGCGAGGACTGGCCGCTCCACTGCCGCGCGATGTGGGTCATGATCTCCTGATAGCGGGCATAGGGTACGCCGCTGGTGCCGATCACCTGGCCGCGATAGCGGGCGTAGTTGTGCAGGTCGAGGATGATCTTGATGCCGTGCTTCTGCGCATAGCCGAAGGTCTGGTTCACCAGGGCGACGTAGGCGCTGTCCAGTGGTCCGCCCAGCTTGGGTTGCAGGCGCTCCCAGATGATGGGGAAACGAATCAGCTTGACGCCCCGCGCGCTCCACTGCTGGAAGTAGGCCTCCACCGGGAAGATGTAGTTGGTGCCATTGATGCCGGGCAGCACCTGGGGCGCGAAGCCCGCACCCGACAGATTCAGACCGACCAGGCTGACAGGCTCGGCCTGGGCAACGCCAGCGGACAGCGCGAGAACAGTGGCGGCCGCGGCGAGCGGACGACGAAGGGCGGTAGCGAAGGAGCGGATAGGCGTCATGGTCGGATACTGCTCAGGGAGGCGTGGCGTCGATATCCTTTGTGTACGAGCAAAGCCTGGGTTTAGGTAAGGCCACTGGGACGTGACAAAAAAAGCACTCTGCGTCCTGCAGTTGCCTTACCCAATACAAGTCATATGCCAGGTGGCTGAAACCTTTCACCCCAAAAGTAGTCACTCTGCTTCACTTTCACGCTGAAACCCCTGACCTAGAGCCTTTACGGCAAACGTAACCAAATGTGCGCGGCATGGGGTCGCAGTGTCGAAACGCTGCGTCTGACAAGATAATCGCGCCCTAAAGACAGAAATCTGACGCCAAATTCATTGACGCTCAGACTGGGGAATTTTCCTGGGTCGCGGCTATCCAAGGCTCAGCAACGTCTTGTATATAAGGTCCAGTCATGCGCGCAGAACAGCCGGGAACCCCTGTCTTCCGACCCACTCTCCTGGTGGTGGACGACGAGCCACTGGTCGCGGATTTCGTCCGCGAGATCCTCGAACCCGAAGGCTTCAACATCATCGCCGCTGACTCCGCCGACACCGCGTTGACGCTGTTGGAAAAGGAAGACGCCAACATCGACCTGCTGCTCACGGATATCCGTATGCCGGGTTCGATGGACGGGGCGCAGCTGGCCAACATGGTCTGCCAGCGCTGGCCAGATATGCCGATTATTGTCATGTCCGGCTACGAAACGCCGTCCACCGCAAGCATCAAATGCCAGGTGCGCTTCCTGCCCAAGCCCTGGTCCATCGGTCAGCTGATCGATGCAGTGAACGGCGTCGCCTATTCGGTTACGCCCAGCGCCTGAAGACTTGGGAACCTTGGCGATGTGAATAGTGTCACATCGCCACCCTGGTACTTAGGACAATAACAATGCTCGCCCTCACCCATCAGTTCGTCGCTCAATTGCCCAACATCGATTGCCTGTTTGGCCCGTTGACCCCGGATGGCGGTCTGCCCGTGCAGCTCGGTCGTTCCTGCGACGAGCGCCGGCTGACCCTGATGCTGGATATGGCGCGCCTGCGTGATAGCGCCTATTGTGCCGCTCAGGCGCAGCAGGTCCGCAGCTCGCTCGGCATTCGCTAACGGCTTCTCCTGCGCTCAGAGCGGTGGCGCCGGCCTGAGTAGCACCGCCTTCAGCGAAAAGGCCGAGGTCACACTGGCCACCCCGGGAATGCAGGTCAGGGTCTCGGCCAGAAAGTGCTGATAGGCCGCGAGATCCTGCACCACCACTCGCAACACATAGTCGGCATCCCCGGTCATCTGGAAACAGCTCATCACCTGAGGTGCCTTGACGATCTCCCGTTCGAAGGCGCGCAGGTAGTCGGTGGACTGCTTTTCCAGGCGCACCGAGACGAAGACGCTGACACTGCCGGCCAGCCGGGTCTCGTCGAGTTGGGCGTGATACCCCTGGATGTAGCGCTCCTCCTCCAGACGCTTGACCCGCCGTAGCGTCGGGGTCAGCGACAGCCCGATCTTCTGCGCCAGATCGCGCCAGCTCAGCCGCCCATCGGCGGACAGGGCATTGAGGATGCGCAGGTCGATACGATCCAGACCAGCCATGGTGCAAAACCCCTACTGTTGTTCTTGTACTGAGTTCAATAGCACCAAAAGCCCGAGCTGCCCACCCCGAAATTGCGGCAAAACGGCTAGTGGAGCCGGCCTATACTCAGGTGACCAATAACAAGAATGCCGAGGCCTCCACCATGTGGCACCCTGCATCGCATCCGGACGGCCAACCCGTCCTGCGACCCGCCCGCACCCTCATCCAGCTGGAGGGGCGGCCATGAGCGACTACCCTCCCCTGCGCCTGCACGTCCCCGAGCCCAGCGGCCGACCGGGACGTCCCACGGATTTCAGCTACCTGCAACTCTGCCCCGCCGGTCGTGCGGAAAGGCCGCCGGCGGACGTGGCACCGGTGGATACCCGGGAACTGGCCACCCAGCTGATCCGCATCCTCGACGAAGAGGGTCGCGCCGTCGGCCCTTGGGCCAGCGAAGAAGCGCCCGAACTGCTGCTGCAGGGCCTCAGGGCCATGCTCAAGACGCGGCTGTTCGATGCGCGGATGCTCAAGGCCCAGCGGCAGAAGAAGCTCTCCTTCTATATGCAGTGCCTCGGTGAGGAAGCCATTGCCGTCGGCCAGACCCTGGCGCTGCGCCCGGACGACATGCATTTCCCCACCTATCGCCAGCAGGGCATCCTCATCGCCCGCGAGGCGCCGCTGGACGAGATGATCTGCCAACTGTTGTCCAATGCCCGGGATCCGCTCAAGGGTCGCCAGCTGCCGGTGATGTACTCCTACCGCGACCTCGGCTTCTTTTCCATCTCCGGCAACCTGGGCACCCAGTACATCCAGGCGGTGGGCTGGGCCATGGCTTCGGCGATCAAGGGCGATACCCGCATCGCCGCCGGCTGGATCGGCGACGGCGCCACCGCCGAAGGCGACTTCCATGCCGCCCTCACCTTCGCCCACGTCTACCGGGCGCCGGTGATCCTCAACATCGTCAACAACCAGTGGGCCATCTCCACCTTCCAGGCCATCGCCGGCGGCGAGGGCATCACCCTGGCCACCCGTGGCCTCGGCTATGGCATCGCCGCCCTGCGGGTGGATGGCAACGACTTCCTCGCCGTGCTGGCCGCCTCGCGCTGGGCCGCCGAACGTGCCCGACGCAACCTGGGGCCGACCCTGATCGAATGGGTGACCTACCGCGCCGGTCCCCACTCCACCTCGGACGATCCGTCCAAGTACCGTCCCGCCGATGACTGGACGCACTTCCCCCTGGGCGATCCCATCGACCGGCTCAAGGCGCACCTGATCGGTCGCGGGCTCTGGTCGGACGAACAGCACCAGGCGCTGACCGCCGAGCTGGAAGCCGAGGTGGTGACCGCGCAGAAGGCCGCCGAAGCCCATGGCACCTTTGCCAGCGATCTCGCCCCCAGCGCCGCCGACATGTTCGAGGAGGTCTACCAGGACCTGCCGCCGCACCTGCGTCGCCAACGCCAACAGCTCGGGAAGTGACGCCATGACCGTACAACAGGAAACCGACCTGCCGACCCAGGCCGGCAGCCGCAGCACCCTGACCATGATCCAGGCCATCCGCTCGGCGATGGACGTGATGCTCGAACGCGACGACAACGTGGTGGTGTTCGGCGAGGACGTCGGCTACTTCGGCGGCGTCTTTCGCTGCACAGAGGGCCTGCAGGCCAAATATGGCGCCTCGCGGGTGTTCGATGCGCCCATCTCGGAGAACGGCATTGCCGGCGCCGCGGTGGGCATGGGCGCCTACGGCCTGCGCCCGGTGGCGGAGATCCAGTTCGCCGACTATGTCTACCCGGCCATCGACCAGATCGTCTCCGAGGCGGCGCGGCTGCGCTATCGCTCGGTCGGCCAGTTCACCTCGCCGCTGGTGTTCCGCATGCCTTGTGGCGGCGGCATCTATGGCGGCCAGACCCACAGCCAGAGTCCCGAGGCCATGTTCACCCAGGTGTGCGGCCTGCGCACGGTGATGCCCTCCAATCCCTACGACGCCAAGGGCCTGCTGATCGCCTCCATCGAGAGCGACGACCCGGTGATCTTTCTCGAACCCAAGCGCCTCTACAACGGCCCCTTCGACGGCCATCATGATCGTCCGGTAACGCCCTGGTCGGGCCACCCGGCCAGCGCAGTGCCGGACGGCTATTACCGTGTGGAGCTGGAACGGGCCGCCGTGGTCCGCCCTGGCAAGCAGGTCACGGTGCTGACCTATGGCACCACCGTCTGGGTCGCCCTGGCGGCCGCCGCCGAGACCGGCATCGATGCCGAGGTGATCGACATCCGCAGCCTCTGGCCGCTGGACCTGCAGACCCTCACCGATTCGGTGAACAAGACCGGCCGCTGCGTGGTGGTCCATGAAGCCACCCGCACCTGCGGCTATGGCGCCGAGCTGGTGTCCCTCATGCAGGAGCACTGCTTCCATCGCCTGGAGGCGCCCATCGAGCGCGTGACCGGCTGGGACACCCCCTATCCGCATGCCCAGGAATGGGACTACTTCCCGGGTCCGTCCCGGGTCGGCGCCGCGCTCAAGCGCGTCATGGAGGTCTGAGATGGGTACCCATGTCATCAAGATGCCCGACATCGGCGAAGGCATCGCCGAGGTGGAACTGGTCAAGTGGTACGTGGCGGTAGGGGATGAAGTCGGCGAAGACCAGACCCTGGCCGACGTCATGACCGACAAGGCCATGGTGGAGATCCCCTCCCCGGTGGTGGGCCGGGTGGTCGCCCTGGGCGGCGAGCCCGGCCAGGTGCTGGCCGTGGGCGCCGAGCTGATCCGCCTGGAGGTGGCCGGTGACGGCAATCTGCGCGAGGCCAGTCGCCCCGTGCCGATGGAAGCCGCGCCGGCGCCAGCACCCAAGGCGGAAGCGCCCAGGCCCGAAGCGGCCCCTGCTCCGCGACGCCCGGAAGCGGAGCTCCCGCGCGACGACGAGCGACCGGCTTCCCGTCCGGCCCCCGGCAGTCCGCCGCTGGCGTCTCCCGCGGTGCGCCAGCACGCCTGGGACCTGGGCATCGAATTGCGCTTCCTCACCGGCAGCGGACAGGGCGGGCGCATCCTGCATGGCGATCTGGAAGCCTATGTGCAGCAACGCGACGCCGGACTGCCACCGGCCACTGGCGGCGGTGGCCTGGCGAAACGCAGTGGCGAGGAGCGCATCCCGCTGATCGGCCTGAGACGCAAGATCGCCGAGAAGATGCAGGCCGCCAAGCGGCATATCCCCCACTTCACCTATGTGGAAGAGGTGGATGTCACCGAGCTGGAGGCCTTGCGAGCCACCCTCAACCAGCGCTGGCAGGGGCGTCGTGCCCATCTCACCCTGCTGCCCTTCCTGGCGCGCGCCCTGGTAGTGGCGGTGCGGGACTTTCCGCAGATGAATGCGCGCTTCGACGAAGACAGCAGTACCGTGACCCGCTATGGCGCCGTGCACCTGGGCATCGCCACCCAGGGCGAACAGGGTCTCGCGGTGCCGGTGGTACGGCACGCCGAGACCCTGGATCTCTGGGGCTGCGCCCAGGAGGTGGCACGGCTGGCCACCGCGGTGCGCGGCGGCAAGGCCGGTCGCGACGAACTGTCCGGCTCGACCCTGACCATCAGCAGCCTCGGTCCGCTGGGAGGAATCGCCTCCACGCCCATCATCAACCATCCCGAGGTGGCCATCATCGGCGTCAATCGCATCGTCGAGCGCCCGGCCTTCCGCAACGGCCTGGTGGTGCCACGCAAGCTGATGAATCTGTCCGCCTCCTTCGACCACCGGCTGATCGATGGCCAGGACGCCGCCAGCTTCATGCAGGCCGTGCGCCAGCTGCTCGAACAACCCGCCACCCTTTTCCTGGAGTAGCCATGGACACCCGACTCCTCATCATCGGCGGCGGCCCCGGCGGTTATGTCGCCGCCTTGCGCGCCGCCCAGCTGGGCATCGCCACCACCCTGGTGGAGGGCGCTGCCCTCGGCGGTACCTGCCTCAACGTCGGCTGCATTCCCTCCAAGGCGATGATCCATGTCGCTGAGGAATATCATCGCGCCAGCGGTCGCGCTGCGCATGGCAGCCTGGGCATCCGCCACGGCCGCCCGGAGCTGGATCTTGGCCAGGCCGTGGCCTGGAAGAACGGCATCGTCGATCGTCTCTCCACCGGCGTCGCCGCGCTGCTCAAGAAGCAGGGCGTGACGGTAATCGAGGGCTGGGCCGAAATCCTCGATGGCAAGACCGTCGAGGTGCAGCGCGCCGGCGGCGAGCGGCTGCGCATCCGCACCGAGCACCTGGTGCTGGCGATGGGCTCCACCTCGGTGGAATTGCCCAGCCTGCCCTTCGGTGGTCCGGTGATATCGGCCACTGAGGCCTTGTCACCCACGGAAATCCCCGACCACCTGGTGGTGGTGGGCGCCGGCTATATCGGTTTGGAACTGGGCATCGCCTATCGCAAGCTGGGCGCCCGGGTCGCGGTGGTGGAAGCCCAGTCGCGTCTGCTGCCCGGCTACGACGCCGAGCTCACGGCGCCCCTACGGCAGCGCCTGGAACGCCTGGGCATCGAGCTGCACTTGGGCTGCACCGTCGCCGGTCTGGCCGCGGACGGCGCGGGTCTGCGGATGACCCGTGGCGACGGTCGGGAAGAGCTTCTGCCGGCCCAGCGCATCCTGGTCGCCGCCGGCCGCCGCCCCCGCACCGAAGGCCTGGAGCGCCTGCCGCTGGACTACGACGGTCGCTACATCCGCGTCGACGACGGCTGTCGTACCAGCATGACCGACGTCTGGGCCATTGGTGATCTTACCGGCGAACCCCTGCTGGCCCATCGCGCCATGGCCCAGGGCGAGGTAGTGGCCGAGCTGATCGCCGGCAAGCGGCGGCGTTTCGCCCCGGTGGCCATCCCGGCGGTCTGCTACACCGATCCGGAGATCGTGGTGGTCGGCCTCACCCCCGAGCAGGCCAAGGCCCAGGGGCTGGAGACCAAGGTCGTCAGCTTCCCCTTCGCCGCCAATGGCCGTGCCCTCACCCTGGAGGCGCCGGAAGGCTTCGTGCGGGTGGTGGCCCGCGCGGACGACCACCGTATCCTCGGCTGGCAGGCCACCGGGCAGCAGGTGGCGGAACTGGCCACGGCCTTTTCCCACAGTCTGGAAATGGGCATGCAGCTGGAAGACGTCGCCGCCACCCTGCATCCCCACCCCACCCTGGGCGAAGCGGTGCAGGAAGCGGCGCTGCGGGCCGTGGGCCGGGCCCTGCATCTGTGACCGGCCTGCCGCGCGACAGCCTGGCGCGGGGCATCCTCGACGAGGCCCTGCCCGGGCTGTGCCGGCGCAGTGGTCTGGCGCCAGACGCCCTGCTAGCCGCCGAAGGCGTCCAGCTAGCCGACCTGCTGCTTGGCCGCGAGCGCCTTTCGGCGCCGCTATTCGGCCAGCTGTGGTATCGCCTGGCGCGGCGTTTCGATGATGAATTCTTCGCTCTCGGTCCGCGCCCGCTGCCGGCGGGCAGCTTTGCCTTTCTCTGCCAGAGCACCCGCCTGCAACCGACCCTCGGCGATGCCCTGCGGCAAAGCCTCGACTTCCTGCGGCTGACCCTCGGCGTCGACCTGCGCCTGCAGCGCAATGGCGAGCAGGTGACCCTGCGGCTGGCCCTGGGCAGTCTGCCGGGCAGCTTCGCCGTCTTCACCCTCTGGCTGATCCTGCACGGCCTGGCCTGCTGGCTGGTGGGCCGTCGCTTGCCGCTGGAGGAAATCCGCCAGACTGCCGAGGAGCCGCCAGCGGAACTGCTGGCCGACTATCGGCAGCGCTTCGGCTCCAAGCTGAGCTTCGCTCGCGGCGAAGACTGCCTGGTGCTAAACGCTGCCGTGCTGGGCCTGCCGATCCGCCGTACTGCCGCGGACGCGCGCCGCTTCATAGCCGCCGCACCGGGCAATCTGCTGGTGCATTATCGCGACGACGCCAGCCTGATCACCCGCATCCGCACCCTGTTGCGTACTTGTGCACCAGAGGACTGGCCGGACGCCGTCAGCCTGGCCGAGGCCCTGGGCCTGGCCCCCGCCACCCTGAGGCGCCAGCTGGCCGCGAGCGGCCAGACCTACCAGGGCCTCAAGGACGAACGCCGGTGCCGGCTAGCCTGTCGCCAGCTGGACCAGGGCGCCTTGCCCCTGGACGAGCTGGCCCTGCGCCTGGGTTTCGCCGACCCCCGTTCCTTCCAGCGCGCCTTTCGCAAGTGGACGGGCCTCAGTCCCCTCGGCTATCGCCAACGCCAGACCCGGGCGGGTTAGCCGTCGGCCAGCTGGGCAGCGATGGCGGCGGTATCGATCACCGAGCGCACCTCGCGGATGCGTCCGTTCTCGAAACGATAGAAGACATGTTCGCTGAAGCGTACGCGCCGTCCGTTCACTGCCAGCCCGAACAGCTCGCCGCGCGGCGTGCAATCGAAATCCAGCTGCGCGGCCAGCCAAGGCGCCTCGACCACCAGCAGATGGACGGTGAAGTGCAGATCGGGAATGGCGGCATGATCGCCTTCAAGCATGGCCTGGTAGCCCGCCAATCCCAGGGGCCGGCCGTTGTGCTCGACGGCGTCGTCGACATAACGGCCAAGCGCCGTCCAGGCCTGGCGGTTGAGGCAGTCGAGGTAGGCCTGGTAGTGGCTGCCGAGTTCGGTTGCGGCAAGGGGCATGACACGTTCTCCATGGGCGTTGACTGCTACAGGGGACCGCGCCAGTCCGGCAAGACTCCCGTTACCCGAGGCGATTCTTCACCAGACGGCCACCTTGCAGGATGACGTCGAGGCTTTCGCCCTGCCCCACCAGACAGGAGATATCAGCCAGCGGATCGCCATCCACGACCAGCAGATCGGCCAGGGCTCCGGTCGCGATACAACCCAGTTCGCCCTCGCGTTCAAGGATGCGTGCCGCGACACTGGTGGCGCTGCGCAAGGCCTCCAGATTGCCCAGCACCTCGGCGCGGATGCGCAGTTCCTGGGTCTGGTATTCGTGCATCTCGCCCAGCAGGTCGGAGCCGTAGCCCATGGGCACGCCCGCCTCGGCGAAGAATTCCAGGGCGCGACGGCCCGCCAGACGGACATCTTCGATCTTGGCCACGGAATCCGCCGGCAGGCCATAGCGCGCGCCGTGCTCGGCGAGCATCTCGTAGGTCACCTGGGTGGGCACGGCGAAGGCGCCCCGCTCGCGCATCAGCTGCGCCGTATCCCGGTCGACCAGATTGCCGTGTTCGATGGTGCGTACCCCGCACGCCACGGCGCGGCGAATGGCGCGGGCAGTATAGGCATGGGCCATCACATAGGTGTTGGCCGCCTCGGCTTCCTCGACGATGGCGCAGATCTCGGCTTCGCTGTACTGGGTATTGGCGATGGGATCAGTAGGTGAGGAAACACCGCCGGAGGCCATGATCTTGATCTGGCTGGCGCCCTGCTGCAGTTCTTCGCGCACCGCCTTGCGCACGTTGTCCACCCCATCCACCACCCGGGCGATGGCACCGGCGCGGAAACAGCAACTGCACGGCTCGTTCAGCAGGAGCTCCCCACGCGCCCGCATGTCCCCGTGGCCGCCGGTCTGCGACAGCGCCTTGCCGGAGGCGAAGATCCGCGGGCCCGGCACCAGTCCCAGGGCAATGGAGCGCGCCAGCGCCCAGTCCGCACCGCCGGCATCGCGGACGGTGGTGAAACCGCGCTCGAGCATCGCGCCCAGGATCGGCAAGGCGCGGTACATGATGATGGCGTTGGGCTGCAGGGCGTTGAAACCCAGGTTGGCACTGGACGCCAGTACATGCACATGGCAATCGATGAGGCCCGGCATCAGGGTGCGGCCGCCCAGATCGATGACGGTGACACCTGCCGGCGGCGCAGCGCTCTGGTCGCGTACGGCGGTAATGCGCTCACCGTCCACCAGGACTTCTTTACCGCTGATCAGGGTGCCGGTGGTCAGATCGAGCAGCTTGCCGTTGCGCAGTAGTAGAGAGGTGTTTTGAGTCATGCGGATTCTCCCGAGGGTTGGCCGCTGGCGCCGTCGCGGAACAGCGCGGCGCCCCCGGCACTGATGGCCGCGGCGAACATGATGTAGAAGGCTGGCGCCAGGTGGCTGCCGGTAGCAGCGATCAGCCAGGTCACGGTAAAGGTGGCGAAGCCGCCGAACAGGGTCACGGCGAAGTTGTAGGCCACCGACAGTCCGGTGGAGAGCACCCGCGTCGGCAACAATTCGCCGAAGGCCGCCAGCAGACCGCCCAGATAGCCGGAGATCAGCAGCCCCAGCACGGCCTGGAACACCAGCAGGGAAGGCAGGCCCGGCCAGCGATTGAGCATCCAGAACAGCGGCCAGGCGGCGCAGAAGATGGCCACGGCCGACCCCAGCAGCCAGGGTCGCTTGCCATGGCGATCTGCCAGGCGCCCTACCAGGGGCGTTGCCACCAGCAGCACCACACCACCGAGTACACCGGCGGTGAAGCCCAGGCCGCTGGGCAGGCCCAGCACCCGAGTAGAGTAGGACGGCAGGTAGAACAGCACGGAGTAGGTGCAGACCGTCCAGAGCACGACCATGGAAAAGGTAATGGCGGTCTGGCGGGGATAGATGCGCACTACCTCCCGCAGCGGCGACTGGGCACGCTCGACGGAGGCATAGGCAGGGGTTTCGTCGATGCGGCTACGGATGTAGAAACCGACGGGGCCGATCAGGGAGCCGAACAGGAACGGCAGGCGCCAACCCCAGCTCTCAAGTTGCTCCGGGGTCAGCAACGCCGACAGCAGCGCGCCGGCGCCTGCACCCAGGGCGACCGCCACCCCGATGCTGGCCTGGATCCAGCTGGAGTAGTAGGCCTTTTGCCCAGCGGGCGCGTGTTCGGTGAGAAAGGCGGTCGCGCTGCCCATCTCGCCACCCGCGGAAAAGCCTTGCAGCAAGCGCGCGAAGACGATGAGCGCCGGGGCGAACAGCCCCCACTGGGCATAGCCCGGGGTCACGGCGATGATCAGGGTACCGGCGGCCATCAAGAGGATGGTCAGCGACAGCGCCGCCTTGCGACCGCGGCGATCGGAGTAGATGCCGAGCAGGATGCCACCGACCGGCCGCATGAAGAAACCGACGCCAAAGGTGGCCAGGGCCAGGAGGTAGGAGGTGAGTTCGCTGGCGGTCGGAAAGAACACCTTGGCGATGATCACGGAGAAGAAGCTGTAGACGGTGAAGTCGAACCACTCCAGACCGTTGCCGATCACGGTTGCGACCACCGCCTTGTTGGCCTGGCGGCGGTGGGCGGCGGACGGCTGCGGAAAGGTCGTAGCGCTCTGCATTGTTGGCTCCCTGAATGCAAGTCGCGCAGGAAACTCGGGAGTCCCTGCACCGGCGACGGCAGTTTCGATAAAGGAAACAGGACGAGGATCTCCGCCCTCTGCCGCCGAGCTTAAGGGGCTACCGGGGACGCAGGAAAACGCTGATTGCAGGGGTTTGCATGCGCCTGACGCATGCAAGAGCGATCAGTGCGACGCGCTCAGGCTGTCGTTCAGCCAGGTCTCGAAACGGCGCGCCGCCAGGCCCGGCTGGCGATCGCCCGGCCACAGCAGGTAGTACCCCCCCTGCCCCTGCACGCATTCACTACAGGCTGCCACCAGCGCACCCGACTGCAGGTGGGCATCGATCATGGGGCGCCAACCCAGGACGATACCGTGGCCGGCAATCGCCAGATCGACCAGGATGGGGTACTGACTCACGGTGAGCCGCTGGCGGATCCGCGGGGCGGGATAGCCCAGCCGCGCGAACCATTCCGCCCAGGAGAGCCAGCGCCGCTGACCGTCCTCGATCATCAGCAGGCACCGGTCGAGCAGCTCCGGGGGTGACAGCTGACGCCCGCCCAGGTAGTCCGGCGCGCAATAGGCGCCTACCCACTCGGGAAACAACTGGCGGCCAGCCAACCCTGGGGGCGGCGGTTCACGCAGGAAATAGAGCGCCAGATCGAATTCGGGCTTGAGCAGGGTATCGAGGTTGTCCAGCACCCGCAGGCGCACGTCGATGCCGGGAAAGGCACTGGCGAAGCGGCCGATCAGCGGGCCCAGCCACAGTGCGGCCACGCCCGAGGAACAGGCCAGCACCAGCTGCTGCTCGCCACTGATATCCATGACGTCCGCGGTGGTTTCCGCGAGACCCGCGAGCAGCTGCTGAACCCGCTCGGCATAGCGCTGCCCGGAGACAGTCAGGTGCAGCCGCTTGTGCTCTCGACGAAACAGCGCGCGACCGAGAAAGGCCTCCAGCTGCGCCACCTGACGGCTGATGGCGCTCTGCGTGAGGTTGAGTTCCAGCGCCGCCCGGGTAAAGCTGCCGAGCCTGACCGTTGCCTCGAAGGCAATCAGATTGGTCAGGGGTGGCAAGGGCTCGATACGCATCCGGAGGCTCTGCAACACTGGGGCTGAAACGGCCAGTCTAGCGCCTCTGACGGGCGCGGGGCGTGCTCAACGATGCTCGAACTTCGCCGGCCGCTTCTCGACGAAGGCCGCCATGCCTTCCTTCTGGTCGGCGCTGGCGAACAGCGAATGGAAGACCCGGCGCTCGAAGCGGATGCCCTCGGCCAGGCTGGTCTCGAAGGCGCGATTGACGCTTTCCTTGAGCAGCAGGGTCGCCGGCAGCGAACGACTGGCGATGCCGCGAGCGGCTTCCAGGGTGCGCTCCAGCAACTCGTCGGCGGGAAACACCTGGGCGACCAGCCCGGCACGCTCGGCTTCGGCGGCGTGCAGCTGCCGCCCGGTCAGGCACAGTTCCATGGCCTTGGCCTTACCCAGGGCGCGGGTCAGCCGCTGGGTACCGCCGATGCCGGGAATCACGCCCAGGGTGACCTCCGGCAGGCCGAAGCGTGCGGTGTCGGCGGCATAGATGAAGTCGCACAGCAGCGCCAGTTCGCAACCACCGCCCAGGGCATAGCCGGCGACGGCGGCGATCAGCGGTTTGCGCCGCTCGGCGATGCGGTCGGCGACGCGGAAGTAGTCGTCCAGGTAGATCTGCGGATAGCCCTGCCCGGCCATTTCCTTGATGTCGGCGCCCGCGGCGAAGGCCTTGGCCGAGCCGGTGAGCACCACGCAACCGACCTCGGGATCGGCGTCCAGGCGCGCCAGCATGGCATCCAGCTCATGGAGCAGCTGGGCATTGAGGGCGTTGAGCGCCTTGGGGCGATTGAGGGTGATGAGGGCGACGCGCGCCTCGATCTCCAGCAGCAGGGTCGATTCGGTAGAGGCTTCGCTCATGGTCTTGTCCTTGTCTAGTCGTTGAGTTCCAGCGCCATGGCCGTGGCCTCGCCGCCGCCGATGCAGATGGCGGCCACGCCCCGGCGCAGACCGCGCTGGCGCAGCGCCTGGATCAGGGTGACCAGGATGCGCGCACCGGAAGCACCGATGGGATGGCCCAGGGCACAGGCGCCACCGTGCACGTTCAGGCGTTCCGGGTCCAGCCCCAAGGCATCCTGAGCGGCCAGGGCCACCACGGCGAAGGCTTCGTTGATCTCGAACAGGTCGACGTCGCTCAGCTGCCAGTCGATGCGCGCGAGCAAGGTACGGATGGCGCCGATGGGCGCGGTGGGAAAGTCGCCCGGCGCGCCGGCATGGGCGGCATGGCCACGGATCGTCGCCAGCGGCCTCAGCCCTTCGCGCGCTGCCGTGCTGGCCCGCATCAGCAGCAGCGCTGCGGCGCCATCCGAGATGGAACTGGCGTTGGCCGCAGTGACGGTACCGCCTTCACGAAAGGCCGGCTTGAGGGTGGGAATGCGTGCCGGATCGGCACGGCGGGGTTGCTCATCGGTGTCGATGCTCAGGGTTTCCCTGCGTCCCGCCACCTCCACCGCCACGATCTCGCTGGCGAAGGCACCGCTGGCCTGCGCCTGGCGCGCCCAGGCGAGGGACTGCTGGGCATAGGCATCCTGGCGTTCGCGGCCGATGCCCAGGCGCGCGGCGCAATCCTCGGCGAAGGTGCCCATCAGGCGCCCGGGTTCATAGGCGTCTTCCAGGCCGTCGAGAAACATGCTGTCGATCAGGGCGCCATGGCCGAGGCGGTAGCCGCTGCGGGCCTTTTCCAGCAGATAGGGCGCGCGACTCATGCTCTCCATGCCGCCCGCCACCACCACCTCGCCACTGCCGGCGCGCAACAGGTCATGGCCGAGGATGGCCGCCTGCATCCCCGAACCGCACATCTTGTTCAGGGTGGTGCAGCGCGTGCTCTGGGCCAGACCGGCGCCAAGCGCCGCCTGGCGTGCCGGTGCCTGGCCGAGGCCGGCGGGCAGCACGCAGCCCAGCAGCACCTCGTCGACCCGTTCCGGCGCCCAGCCCGCCCGTTCCAGTACGGCGCGGACCACGGCGCTACCAAGCTGCGGCGCCGACAGCGCGGCCAGTTCGCCACCCAGGGCCGCCATGGGCGTACGGGCGGCGGCGACGATGACAATGGGGTCGTTCATGACGATTCTCCTAGCGCGGGGCCATGCGCAGCGCGCCGTCGAGGCGGATCACCTCGCCGTTGAGCATGGGATTCTCGATGATGTGGCGGACCAGGGCGGCGAATTCCTCGCCGCGGCCGAGGCGCGGCGGAAAGGGCACATTGGTGGCCAGGGCGTCGCGTACCTCGGGGGTCATGCCGGCCATCATGGGCGTCTCGAAGACGCCCGGCGCTATGGTCATGACCCGGATGCCCTGCCCGGCCAGTTCGCGCGCCGCCGGCAGGGTAAGCGCGGCAACGCCGCCCTTGGAGGCGGCATAGGCGGCCTGGCCGATCTGGCCATCGAAGGCAGCGATGGAGGCGGTGTTGATGATCACGCCGCGCTCACCGCCGACATTGGCCTCACCCTGGGCCATGGCCGCCGCGGCCAGGCGCAGGACATTGAAGCTGCCCACCAGGTTGACGTTGATGATGCGCGCGAAGGCGGCGAGATCGTGGGGACCATTGCGCCCGAGGATGCGTGCGCCGCCGACGATGCCGGCGCAGTTGATCGCCCCCTGCAGACTGCCCCAGCGGGCCAGCACGGCATCCAAGGCGGCGCTCAGGGCCTCGGCATCGGTCACGTCCACGGCCAGCGCCAGAGCCTGGTCGCCGAGCCGTTCGGCCTGGGCCTGCACGGCCTCGGCCTGGAGATCCAGCATTGCCACTCGGGCGCCTGCCGCGATCAGTCCCTCAGCGGTGGCGGCGCCCAGGCCGGAACCGGCGCCGGTTACCAGAAAGGTTTGCTCGTCGATGCGCATGGTGGCACTCCCCAGGATGATGGACTCATCTTCGATCCTCGGCCGGGGTCGGACAAGGGCCGGAGCGCTCAGTCGCAGCGAGCGATCCGGCCCCTCGTTCACCAGGGCAGGACCTGCCCCTGGTAGTCGAGAAAGGCGCAGCCAGGCTGGCCGGCCCGCGCCTCGATCGTCGCCACCAGACCGGCGACGCTATCGGCCACCTCGACCGGCGCGCTGGACCCGCCCAGTTCGGTGCGCACCCAGCCCGGGTGCAGTGCCAGCACGGCGAACGCCGGCTGCTGCCCGGCGACCCAGCTCTGCAGCAGGCTGTTGAGCGCTGCCTTGCTGGCGCCATAAAGTGGCATTTCGGCGGCTCGTGCCAGACTGACGCTGCCCATCTGCGAACTCAGGCAGGCCGCCACCCCGGCAGCGGCCATCCGCGGTGCCAGGGCCTCCAGCAACCGCAGGGGCGCCACGGCATTGGTGAGGAACAACTCGCCCAGCTCCGCGACGCTCGCCCGCTGCCCGTCCTCTTCCATCGGCCCCATGATGCCGGCATTGACGATCAGCCGCTCCAGCGAGCCATCACCCAGCTCGTCCAGCAGTCGCGTGCCCAGGTCGGGATCGCGCAGATCGCCGGTCACTACCCGCAACCGCCCCTTGGCGGCCGCGACCATCGTATCCAACGCCGCATTCGGCGTTCGCACCACCGCCAAAACCTGAGCCCCTTGCGTCAGATAGCGCTCCACCAGCCCCAACCCTATGCCCCGCGAGGCACCTATCACCCAGACATTCATAGCCTTCTCCTCAGTCGGTCAACGTGATGCGCAGATGCCGTTTCTTGCCCAGACTCACCCGCCGACCCGCGTCGCTCAGCGCCAGACGGATATCGGGATCCATCACCGGTTGCTCGTCCAGGCGCAGGCCGCCGCCTTCCGCCAGTCGACGTACCGCACTGCGCGACGGTTGCACTCCCGCCTCGACCAGCAACTCGACCAGGGTGACGCCCGCGTCCAGTTGCCTGCGGCTTAGGGCGACCTCCGGCAACTGCCCGGCGCCGTCGCGATCGGCGAATACCTCGGCGGCGGCTGCCTCAGCCTCGCGTTGCGCCCGCTCGCCATGGGCCAGCCGGGTCGCCTCATTGGCCAGCACGCTCTTCGCCAGATTGATTTCCGCACCGCCGAGCGCGCCGAGCCGCCGCACCTCGTCCAGCGGCAACTCGGTGAACAGGGCGAGGAAGCGCTCGACGTCGGCATCGTCGCAATTGCGCCAGAATTGCCAGAAGTCGAAGGCCGACAGCCGCTCCTCGTTGAGCCAGACCGCGCCCTGGGCCGACTTGCCCATCTTGCGGCCGTCGCGGGTGGCCAGCAGCGGCATGGTCAGGCCATGGAGCTGGGGACCGCCCTGCCGGCGTGACAGCTCCACGCCGTTGATGATGTTGGCCCACTGGTCGGCACCGCCCAGTTGCAGGGTGCAGCCGTAGCGCCGCGACAGCTCGACGAAGTCGTAGGCCTGCAGCAGGGTGTAGCCGAATTCCTCGAAGGACAGCGAGTGCTCGCGGTCGAGACGATTCCTGATGGCATCGAAGGTCAGCAGCCGGTTGATGGAAAAGTGCCGGCCGACGGCGCCGAGAAAATCCAGGTAGCCCAGGCCGTCGAGCCACTCGGCGTTGTCCACCACCTGGGCGCGGCCGTGGCCATCGCCCACTTCAAGATAGCGGTGAAAAGCCTTGGCGATGCCGGCCATGTTCAGGGCGATCTGGCCGTCGGTCAGCACCGGGCGGCTACTGTCACGAAAGCTGGGATCACCGATGCGGGTGGTGGCGCCACCGATCAGCAGGAGGATGGGATGGCCGGCGCGCTGCAGCCAGCGCATCAGCATCAGGCCCTGCAGGTGGCCGACGTGGAGGCTGTCGGCGGTGGCGTCGAAGCCAAGATAGCCGGTCACCGGTCCACTGGCAAAGGCACGGGCGAGGCCGTCACGATCGGTGGTCTGGTGCACGAAGCCGCGGGCTTCGAGGGTGGCGAGCAGGTCTTGCTGGGTGCTGTCCATGGGGTCTCCTGTGGCTGGACGGTGCCAGGGAGACCGGGAGAAGTTGCCTTGACCGAGCCGCCCTAGGCGGTTCGGTCATGCAGCGCAGTACCTACCACCCGATCTTGATCAGGTAGTAGTAATAGGCGCTGATTGGGCAAAGGAAGGTTCGCATGGGGCGTCACGCTACCGGCTTGCCCAGCGGTTGGCAACTGCGAACCGCTCGCACTGCCGCTTCGACCAGATGTCGCACCTCCCCTGGCAGGCGCTGAACGAACGGCGACAGTGGCGTTCCGACACCTGTCCTTTGCCAGCAGTATCGAGACGCAGAGATGAACGTACCCGCTCCACCCCTAGCGATCCCCCGCGCCAACGTGGCGTTTCCAGGTGTACCTGGACAAGGAACATCCCTTGCGTGAGAGGATCCCACCGATGAAAAGCATCACCCCGGCCAATCTGTTGCTGCTACTGCTTTGCCTCACGGTGCTGGCCTACGCGACCGACCTGATCGGCTAGCCTCGGCCTGGAACAACCTCAATGAGGCGTAGCTGATGGTTGCCGTCCGGCGTCTCTTGGCCTAGCGTTCAGGCCGTGTCCGTCAGAGAACTACAGCGTCATGCCCAGCCAACTCTCCAGCACCGTCGAAAGCATCGAGCTGCTGGCGTCCCTGGATTCCGTCGCGGCGCTCCTGCGCGTCGTCTGTGATGTCAGCGGCCTTGGGGTCGCCACCGTCGCCGAGGTCACCGAGCAGCGCTGGATCGCCTGCGCGGTGGAAGATCGCATCGCCTTCGGCCTGCAACCCGGCGCCGAATTGGACCTCGAATCCACCCTCTGCAACCACGTACGCTCCTCCCACGACGCCGTGATCATCAGCGACGTGACCCAGAACCCCACCTACTGTGATCACCCGGCGCCCGGCCTCTATGGCTGGAAGAGCTACCTGTCGGTCCCGGTGTTTCGACCCAACGGCACCTTCTTCGGCACGCTGTGCGCCTTTGATCCCCAACCCGCACCGCTGCTGGAGCAGCGCCCGGTGATCGCTACGCTGGAGGGCTTTGCCCGCCTGCTGGGCGAACTCCTCGCCCGCGAAGAACAGCGTCGCGAAGAAAGTCCCGGCCCGCGTGGCGACCTCGATCTCACACCGTTGCGCGAACAGTTGCTGGTGCTGCTGGAGGAGGATCTGCAGCATCCGCTGCAGGCGCTGGCCAAGGACGCGCCCGTGGATGCCTCCCAGGCGCAGCGCTGGCAGACCGAGGCCCGGCGCCTGGCCGAACGCAGCGCTGCGGCCGCCGACTTCGTGCGCGTCCGCCTGGGCCATGGCCTGCCCCTGAAACCGGCCCTGGTGGCAGGCGCCAATGAACGGCTCCTGGACCTGCTCGTCAGGCTGCAGACGCGTTTCCCCGACCATACCCTGGGCAGCGAGTTGCCGGAGCTACCCGCCGCCCTGCGCCTCGACCTGCCGCGCCTGTTGCAGGCGGTGGAGGCGCTGCTGGAGTGGGTCGCATCCCGCAACCCTGCTGGTGGCACCCTGCTGCTGCGCGGCGTGCTCGACGAACGCTGCTACCGCCTCGCCGTGGAAAGCCGCACCGCCGTGGTGGAGCCTGCAACCCTGAACCAGGTGTTCCAGCCGCTGCTGACCCAGGCCGATTCCGAGCAGCCCGCCCGCCTGGACCTGGGCCTCTATCTCGCCCAGGAAATCGCCCGCGGCCATGGCGGCAGTCTGGTCGCGCGCCTGGAAGCCGGCCACCTGAGATTTCTCCTTACCCTGCCCACTGCTCTGGATTGATACCCTTGCCCTTCCCTTCTCCCCTGCTGGTGATCCGTCACGGCGAAACCGACTGGAACGCCAGTGGTCGCCTCCAGGGTCGCCAGGACATACCCCTCAACGCGCGCGGCCGTGCCCAGGCCGAAGCCGTGGGCCTGGCCCTGCGCGACCGCCTCGACGTCTCTCGCTTCGCCTGCCTGAGCAGTCCGCTGCAACGCGCCAGCGCGACGCTCGATCTGATCCTGGCGCAGCTGCCGGGCACGCCAAGAAGCCTGGCCCGCGATGCGCGCCTGGCGGAAAAGGCCTTTGGTGACTGGGAGGGACTGGACATGCCGACCATCGCCCAGCGCTATCCGGAGCAGCACGCCCGACGCGTCGCCGAGCCCTATACCTTCCGGGTACCCGGTGGCGAAAGCTATGCCGATGCCGCCGAGCGGGTGCGCCCGCTGCTGGAAGAACTCCAGGGTCCCACGCTACTGGTGGCCCATGGCGCCCTGATCCGCAGCCTGCTGGTGGCGACCGGTCTGGCCAGCACTGAGGTGGCGACCCGGATGGTCATCCACCAGGGGCGCTGGCTGGAACTCGATGCGACCGGTTATGCGTGGTACAGCGCTCCTGGCTGGGACGAGCAGTCCTAACTCAGCCGCCGGGCGAACTGGCTGACCGCGCCCACCACCTGGCGGGCGCCCTCCTGGATCTCGGTGATGCGCACCCCGGCGTTGCTCGCCAGGTGCAGCCCCTGCTCCGCCTGCTGGCGGCTGGCGGCCATGTTGCTGACCGCGGTCTGCGCCAGTTGCTGATTCTGCTGCACCACCCCGACGATCTCTTCGGTGGCCTTGCTGGTGCGCCCGGCCAGTTGCCGGACCTCGTCCGCCACCACAGCGAAACCCCGGCCCTGTTCGCCCGCCCGGGCGGCTTCGATGGCGGCGTTGAGCGCCAGCAGATTGGTCTGCTCGGCGATACCGCTGATGGTCTTGACGATGGCGCTGATCACCAGCGACTGCTTGCCGAGGTCCTCGATGCCGTTGGCAGCGACCTGGATCTCGTCGGCGATGCGGGTCATCACCGCCACCGTGTCCCGCACCACCGCCGCACCCTGACGGGCGCTTTCGTCGGTGGTCTGGGAGATGTCGAAGGCGACCCGCGCGGCTTCGGCCACCGCCAGCTCCTGCTCCACCTGCTCGGTGATGACGGTGGCGAACTTGATGACCTTGTACAGCTCGCCGCGGGTGTTGAGCACCGGGTTGTAGGAGGCTTCCAGCCAGACCGTGCGGCCATGGCTGTCGATGCGCTTGAAGCGACTGGCCACGTAGTCACCCCGGTTGAGCCGCTCCCAGAAGGCGCGATAGTCGGCCGATTCGGCCTCTTCACGGCTGCAGAACATCCGATGGTGCTTGCCGACGATCTGCGCCAGCGAATAGCCCATGCCCTGCAGGAAGCGCTCGTTGGCGGTGAGCACCTCACCGGACAGATCGAATTCGATCACCGCGGTGGAGCGCAGCAGTGCATTGATGATGCCCGAGTGCTCGGTGGAGACTTCCACCTGCTCGGTCCGGTCGTAGGCATAGCAGCGGATCTGCTTGACCTGGCCCTGGCTGTCACGCACCGGCGTCCAGATCGCATAGAGCCAGGCAACGCCGCCCGTGCCGCGCAGCAGCCGATAGATGCCACTGGCCTGGTGACCTTCGCTGAAGCTTCGCTTCAGATCCCGATAGCAGTCCATGCATTTGATGTAGTCGGGAATGAGGTCGTCGAGTTTCCATCCGGTCAGGCTACCAGGCGCGTAGCCCAGGCAGAGCGCGAAGTTCTCGTTGAAATCCTCGATCCGGCCCTGGGCGTCCAGCAGCAGATGCAGCGAATCCTGATGGAAGGCCGCGCTGACCTGGCGGTGTTCGGACAGTTCGGCTTCGAGATCGGCGATGCGGCGTTTGAGTGCGGAGTTGAACATGGGATCACCCAGGAAAGTTGTGTCTTCCTCTGGTTCGACGCGCCGCGGAATTTCTTGACAACTCGCTGATGAACGCCTGCACCCGGTTCCGGCAGAGGAGGCGCGGGTGGCGCGCCCCGTCTGGCGACTCCCGGCAAACACCACTCGCTCTAGCCTGCCGGTACCGCTTTGATGAGGGACGCCTGCGGTGGCCGACAAAGCCACGGGTAATCCGTTACCCGACCGTTCGACGAAGCGACGAGCGGTATCGTCAAACTGTCGCAGCCACGCGCTCCGGAAGGGTCTGCCGGGCCTGACCTTCCAGACGTTTCACCAGCGCCCCGAGATCGATCAGGGTCGCCTGGCGACTGTTGCCCGCGGATCCTACGCCCACCCAGCTCTGCGCCCGCTGCGCCGGTACTGCCCCGCCCTCCCCTGGCAACTGCCAGCTGCGCGCCAGGGCATCGGCGCGCAACTCGGTAAAGGCCTCGATGGCCTCGACCCGCTGCACCACGAAACCCAGGCGCTGGCGTTGCCCTTCCACCACGATCACCTGATCGCCGGGACCGGACTCCACCGCTGTCGCACCGGCCAGGGTCCGCAGGCAGACCAGGGTGATCTGCTGGCCGCGGACCTCCATCAATCCCAGCAACCGCGGATCCCGCTGGCCGAGGCGTAGGTAGTGCGCCGGCAGCGGCAAGACCTCCGCCACCTGCTCCAGCGGGACGGCGAACAGCAATTCGGCGAGAAAGGTCAGGCACGGCTGACGGCGGACCTGACGACGCTCTTCGCGCAGCAGGTCGCGATCGGTGCGATAGATCCGCGCATAGGCCACCGCCGCCTCCTGGCACCCCAGGGCCAGGTGATCGATCACGATGGCCGCCTCGCCCTCCGCGGCGCTGAACACCCCGCGCAACAGCCCGGGCTGCTCCAGCCCGAAGCCAAGCAGCGGCGCGCACTGCGCCGGATCCCGCCGCCACATGCCGAGCAGCCGCTGGAAGCCGAAGGCGACCCGATACTGACCCCGGTCGCCCGCCGCCAGCACCAGCAGCTGCTCATGGTGAGCCTGGGCGGACGTGGCCAGCCCCAGCAGCTCGGACAGCTCCAGCACCGGCAAGGCCTGGCCTCTCAGCTGCACCTGGTAGCGACAGCTGTCGCTGGCGAATTCGCTGGGCGTCAGCTGCGGTCGATCCACCAGCTCCTGAACCACCGCCGCATCCAGGCACAGGCGCCGCCCGTCGCACTCGAACAGCAGATAGAGCCGCTCCGCTTCCGTGCCAATGGCGGCCTGCCGCTGTAGCGGCGGCGGCCTGTCGGCACTGACCTCGAAGCCCGGCAAGGCGGCCAGGGTGTCCAGATCCAGCAGATGGACCAGCCGGCCGCTTTCCGGGCGCAGATGGACGCGCCCCAGCAGGCGCCCGGGCGTCCCCTGCAATTGCACGATGGCGTCATCCGCCAGCTTGAGGATGTCCACCACCCCATCGATGGCCAGGCCGAAGCGTCCCCCCCCATGACGGATCACGGCGATCCGGCGCTCGTGCTCGACCGCCGGCAGCCCCAGCAGGCAATGGCCGTGCACCAGCGGCAGCGGCTGGCCGCCCAGCTCGAAGAGGCCCAGCAACCAGGGCACCGGACTTGGATGAGGCGCCAGGCGCTCCGGCCAGGGCACCACGCGTTCCAGGGCCTGGGCGGACAGCGCGACTTCCAGTTCGCCGATCCGCACCACACCCTGGGTCACGGCCGTCCTCCCCCAACCACCGGCGAAAGGGTGGTGGCCGCGTCCAGTTCCTGAATCAGCTGATTGACCCGCGCCGCATCGTCGAGCTGGGCCGCGGTGGAGCCGTTGATGGCCTCGATGGACTGCTGGGTCTTGCCCACCCCTTCGGCGATCAGGCCGAAGGCCTCGCCCACGCTGCGCGAGATCTCACTGCCCTGGGCGATGCTCTTGACCGACTCCAGGATCAACTTGTTGATCTCCTTGGTCGCCTGGGACGACTTCTCGGCCAGCTTGCGGACCTCATCGGCCACGACCGAGAAGCCCAGGCCGTGCTCGCCGGCGCGAGCCGCTTCGATGGCGGCGTTGAAGGCGAGCATGTTGGTCTGATTGGCGATGTCGCTGATCACCTGGACGATGTCCTGGATGCCTCCGGCCGTGGTACCGATGGCCTCCATGGCGTCCAGCGAGCGGGTCAGGGTCAGGGAACCACGCTCGGCTTCTTCCAGGGTGCGTCGGGCCATGCGGTTGGCGTCGTCGGTGGTCTCGGCGATCTGGTTGATGGAGCGGGTCAGGGCGTGCAGCGAAAGATTCATCTGCTCGATCTTCTGCCGCACGTGCTGTTCCATCTCCACCTGGCGGGTGATGTCGGTGGCGAACTTCACCACCTTGTGCACCTGCCCATCGGCGTCGAAGATGGGGTTGTAGGTGGCCTGGATCCAGATCCGCTGGCCGAATTTGCTCAGCCGCATGAAGCGCCCGCCAAACACCTCGCCCTGGGCCAGCCGCGCCCAGAACTCGCGGTACTCGCCGGAGGCGACGTGCTCCGCCTCGCAGAAGATGCGGTGATGCTGGCCGCGGATCTCCTCCAGCCGATAGCCCAGGGTCGCCAGGAAGTTGCGGTTGGCTTCGAGGATCTTGCCGGTCAGATCGAATTCGATCACCGCCTGGCCGCGGTCGACGGCCGCCACCTTGCCCGCATAATCGCTGTTGCGAATCTGGCTTTCGGTGATGTCCACGGCGAACTTCACCACCTTGCACGGCTTGCCGTCGGCGTCGAAGATCGGGTTGTAGGTGGCCTGGATCCAGATCTCCTCGCCCCGGCTGTTGCGTCTCTTGTACACCCCGGCGTCGAATTCGCCCCGCGCCAATTTATCCCAGAACAGCCGGTACTCCGCCGAGCGGGCATAGTCGTCGGGACAGAAGATGCGGTGATGCTTGCCCACCACTTCATCGGTCTGGTAACCCAGGGCCAGCAGGAAGTTGCGGTTGGCGGCGAGCACCGTGCCGTCGAGGGAGAACTCGGCGATGGCCTGGGATCGGTCGATGGCCGCCACCTTGCCTTCGTAGTCGCTGTTGCGCAGCTGAGTCTCGGTGACGTCGCTGGCGAACTTGACCACCTTGTACGGCTTGCCCTCAGCATCGAGGATGGGGTTGTAGGTGGCCTGGATCCACACCTGGCGGCCGTCGCTGGCGCGTCTCTTGTACAGCCCGGCATCGAAGTCGCCGCGGCTGAGCTTTTCCCAGAACAGCCGATAGCCCGGCGAGCGGGCATGCTCGGGTTCGCAGAAGATCCGGTGATGCTTGCCACGCACCTCGTCCAGGCTGTAACCCAGAGCCGACAGGAAGTTCTCGTTGGCCGTCAGGATGTTGCCGTGCAGATCGAATTCGATCACCGCCTGGGCACGGTCGATGGCGGCCATCTTGCCTGCGAATTCGGCGGCCTGAAGTTGCGCATCGGTCACATCGGTGGCGAACTTCACCACCTTGTAGGGTCGACCGTCGCTGTCGAGGATGGGGTTGTAGGTGGCCTGGATCCAGATCGGTCGACCATCGCGGCGGATGCGCTTGTAGACCCCGGTATCGAAGACACCCTGCCCCAGGCGATTCCACAGCAGGGCGTACTCCGCCGAACGCGCGTATTCGGCCGGGCACATCAGGCTGTGATGACGCCCGCGCAACTCGTCCAGCGCATAGCCGGTCATGCCGAGGAAGTTGTCATTGGCCCAGAGCACGTTGCCCTGCAGATCGAATTCGATCACCGCCTGGGAGCGATGGATGGCTTCGATCTTGCCTTCGTACTCGACCGCCTGCAGCCGCGTCTCGGTGATGTCGGTGGCGAACTTGATGATGCGCTGCGGGCGCCCCTGCGCATCCAGCAACGGATTGTAGGTGGCGCGAATCCACCTCAGAGTGCCGTCCTTGTGCTTGCGGCGATAGACACCGCTGTGGAACTCGCCGCGCGCCAACGCCGCCCAGAAGTCCTGATAGTCCTCGCTCTCCGCCACCCCGGGCGGACAGAACAGGCGGTGCTGTCGCCCGCTGATCTCGTCGAGGCGATAGCCGAAGGTCTGCAGGAAGTTGTCGTTGGCGTGAAGGATCGTGCCCTGCAGATCGAATTCGATCACCGCCAGGGAGCGGTCCAGCGCCTGGCGCAGGGCATGATAGGCAGAGGCATCGTCGACAGCAGCGGATTCGGCAGAGGCGGAAAACATGGGCAGCTCCAGGAGAGAACTCGGCGAACAGGTTATCGGCAATCGCGATAACAAATTGAACACCGTCTATCCTAGAGATGTTTTCTCCTGGCGGATTGCCAGTAGTCGTCCGATGAACGACCTTAAGTTTCCCCCCGACGTTCAGACCACCAGCTTGGCGCCTATGACCAGCAGCATCACCGCCAGACAGGGTCGCAGCACGCCATCCGGTACGCGTCCGGAGAGATGGCTGCCCAGGAAGATCCCCGGCAAGGACCCCAGCAGCAGAAAGCCCAAAACATGCCAGTCCAGATTGCCCAACCCGGCGTGACCGAGTCCCGCCACCAGCGTCAGGGGTACCGCATGGGCGATCTCGGTACCGACCAGGCGCCGGGTCGCCATCAGCGGATAGAGCAGGAACAGCGCCACCGTGCCCAGGGCCCCAGCGCCGATGGAAGTCAGGGTCACCATGAAGCCCAGCACTGCGCCGGTAAGCGCCGTCAGGGCATTGAGCCGCCTGGCACTCAGGTGAAATCTGTCGCTGGCATGGCGGCTGGCAAAGGCGAAGATCTGCTTTTTGAAGAGAATGGCCAGGGCCGTCAAAAGCAGCACGATGCCCAGGGCATGCTTGATGAGGGCATTGGTGGCGTGCTGATCACCGGGCAGCAGCGCCAGGGCGAGTAGCGTCAGGGCGGCAGTGGGTACGCTGCCGGCGGCCAGCCAGCCGGTCACCGTCCAGTCGATATTGCGGTTGCGCTGGTGGACGAAGACGCCGCCCGCCTTGGTGATGGCGGCATAGAGCAGATCGGTGCCTACCGCTGCCGCGGGGTTGATCCCGAACCAGAGCAGGATGGGGGTCATCAGCGAGCCACCACCCACGCCCGTCATGCCAACGATGAAGCCAACCACCAGCCCCGCGATCACGAAGCCCAACGCCCCTACTTCCATTACAGCCCCAATTGCCGTTGTCGGCTCATCTTGCGGCCGCACAGGATAACCACTCAGGTTAGACCGACCTATATTGAAAGGGTCTTTGCTTATAACCGATAACACTAGATTCCCGGGTCAGCGGCTCTGGTGGGCATTCAGATAGGCCGCGACCTCTTCGTCGCCATAGCCGGCGCGCCGAGCATGCGCCTCGATGGCGGCACGGCAGGCGGGATCGGTAACGGTCGCCGGCATGACGGTGCCGCAGGGCGCCAGGCTCGCCTGCGCCAGGAAGCTCTCAAGATCCTGCTTGTGTTCGTCCGCGACCGAATGGGTACCCGTGGTGGGTGCGTGGGCCGCTACCGGGGGCGTGGTGGTGGCCACCACGGCTGGCTCACTGCTGGTCGAATCGCTACGGTGGGTGGTTGCCACTGCAGCCACTACCAGCAGGCCGAAACCTGCGGTCAACACCAGCAACTTGCGAGTTGAAGTCCCGCTCATGATTTCTTCTTCCCTATGAAAAAGCTGACAGCTCGGACCTGAAAACGACATGAGCTGCCGAAAGTCCGACTTTTAACCAATCAAGTCAGACAATATTTTTCCAGTCTGTGTTCAGTCAAAGGCGGCGCATGCCACACTCGGCGGTATCAGGAGACAGGAGCGGCTCATGCAGCACAAGGATTTCATCGGCCCCCGGTTGCGCCAGCTCAGCGCGGACCTTTCGCTCGCCGATCGTCTGGCGGAGAGTGCCCAGGTCGATCTCAATGCCGACCTGAAGCGCCGGGTCCGGGAAGACCTCGAACGGGCGTTGCGCGAGGTCGGTCAGCTCAGCGAAGAGCAGACCCTCTGGCTGAACTGGGCGACCAGCTAACCCGGCACGCCCGCCGTCGTCGCGCTGTAACGCGCGGCTGCTATCTGTAGCGGCAGCCATCCTCTGGAGCCGAGCATGAAAGCGGAATACGAAATCAGTGACGACATCGCCCACTTCGTCGGGGGCGCCTTGATCAGCCTGGTGCTGCTCAGTGGCGGAGCCATCGGCGGCGCCCTGTTCCTACTGGCCGAGACCTTCAACTGACCGTTTGTCGCCAGTCGCGTCACTCCCGCAGCAGCTGCGAGGCCGTCCTTGACCGGGTCAGTGTTCGACCGCGCAGCCGTCACTCGCCCCGAATCCGCCCGCATCTTGCATTACCCGCCCGCCGCATTAGTCTTGAAAGTGCCAATAACAATTAGTGCAGACGGCAAGAGGTCGGATCATGCGCACCCAACTGACCCGCTCGATCACCCTGTTCGACAGCCCGGATCATCAGCCTGCGACGGCAGAGGTCTCCTCCGCGCCGGGCAATCGCAAGCGCAACCTGCAGAGGTGGACCAAGACTCTGGTGTTCGGCACCTCGTTCGCCGTCGCGCTCTGTGCGCCGCTGCTGCGGCATCTGCACTGAGACAGGGTACCAGCACTGGACACCCGCTGGCCGCCACCTGAATCCCAGGCACAAAAAAACCGGCGCTGGGCCGGTCTTCTGCTGTGCATCTTGATTGGTGCGGACGGAGAGACTCGAACTCTCACACCTTGCGGCGCCAGAACCTAAATCTGGTGTGTCTACCAATTCCACCACGTCCGCGAGACGCTTGAAAGACGAACGCCAGACACGAGGTCTGGCGTTCGCTGAATATGGGGTGGACGATGGGAATCGAACCCACGACACCAGGAGCCACAATCCTGTGCTCTACCAACTGAGCTACGCCCACCATATCTTACGTGCTTGCCGTCGCCGAACCGCCAATGGCGCGCCCGGCAGGACTCGAACCTGCGACCATCCGCTTAGAAGGCGGATGCTCTATCCAGCTGAGCTACGGGCGCCTGTTACGGCAGCTGCCCTAGCAGAGACTTCCTTGGTGAGAAGCCTCTTGCCTGGCCCTTGTCAGTGACTTGGGCTGTGCTCGGCAAGCGGGGCGAATGTTATAAAGCTCCCGCCGGCCCGTCAACTAATTTTTAAAAAATTTTTAAGCAGAAGAATGAGTTAGCCGCCGCAGAGGCTTCTCTGTTGCCAGCGGGCCCGTCCATGCGAAAATAGCCGACCTCTTTCCGTCACCACCAGAAATCGCCCATGACCGCCCAACTGATCGACGGCAAGTCCATTGCCGCCCGCCTGCGCCAGGATATTGCCCAGCGAGTCTCTCAACGTCGTAGCGCCGGACTGCGCGCCCCTGGCCTCGCCGTCATCCTGGTCGGCACCGATCCCGCCTCGAGCGTCTATGTGGCGCACAAGCGCAAGGATTGCGAAGAGGTCGGTTTCGACTCCTATGCCCATGACCTGCCGGCCAGCACTACCCAGGCAGAACTGGAAGCCCTGATCGACCGGCTCAACGACGACACCAGCGTCGACGGCATCCTGCTGCAGTTGCCGCTGCCCGCGCACCTGGATGCCACCCAGCTGCTGGAACGCATCCGCACCGACAAGGACGTCGACGGCTTCCATCCCTACAACCTGGGTCGTCTGGCACAGCGCAATCCCCAGCTGCGCCCCTGCACGCCCAAGGGCATCATGACCCTGCTGCACAGCACCGGCGTCGACCTCTATGGGCTGGATGCGGTGGTGGTCGGCGCCTCCAACATCGTCGGTCGGCCCATGGCGCTGGAACTGTTGCTGGCCGGGTGCACCGCCACCGTGACCCACAGATTCACCCGCTCCCTCGAACACCACGTCAGCCAGGCCGATCTGGTGGTCGTCGCCGTGGGCAAGCCGGGACTGGTCAAGGGTGAATGGATCAAGCCCGGCGCCATCGTCATCGACGTGGGCATCAACCGCCAGGCCGATGGCCGTCTGGTGGGCGACGTGGAATTCGACAGTGCCTGCGAGCGCGCCAGCTGGATCACTCCGGTTCCCGGTGGCGTCGGCCCGATGACGCGCGCCTGCCTGCTGGAAAACACGCTGTACGCGGCCGAGCAGCTGCACAGCTAGCAAAACGGGCCCCGCAGGGCCCGTTTTTCATTCAGCCAACCCTCAGGGCAGCCAGGACTTCACGCGATCCGGATGGGCAGCGATCCAGGCCTTGGCGGCCTCTTCCGGCTTCTTGCCCTCTTCCACGGCCAGCATCACCTCATTCACCTCACCCGGCTGCCAGGCGAACTTCTTCAGGAAGTCCCAGACCGGCTTGGCCTTGGCTTCCAGCGCGGGGTTGGCCACGGTGTCCACGTGCTCGGAGCCGCCGAACACACCCTTGGGATCTTCGAGGAACTTCAGCTTCCACTTGGCGAACATCCAGTGCGGCACCCAGCCCGTCACCACGACCGGCTTCTGGTCCTTCTCGGCCCGGGTCAGCTCGGCGATCATGCCGCTACCGGAACTGGCCACCAGCTTGTAGTCCAGGCCATAGTCCTTGATCGCCTGGTCGGCCTTGAGCATGACCCCGGCACCGGCGTCGATACCGACGATCCGACCACCGAAGTCGGCCTTCTGCGCCTGCAGATCGGCGATGCTGTTGGCCTTGACGTACTCCGGCACGATCAGACCGATCTTGGCATCGGGGGTGTTGACGTTCAGATCGACCACCTGGTCCTTCATCTTCTCGTAGTAGGCGCCATGGGTGACCGGCAACCAGGCGGACAGCATGGCGTCGAGCTTGCCGCGCGCCACGCCCTGCCACATGATGCCGGCGGCCACCGGCATGAGCTTGACCTCGTAGCCCAGATTCTGGCGGATCACTTCAGCTGCGGTATGGGTGGTGGCCACGCTATCGGCCCAGCCATCGACGTAGCCGATGGTGATTTCGGGCTTGGCCGCCTGGGCCAGGCTCATGGCCGAGGTCAGCGCGACACCGAGTCCTATTCCCAACAGTTTCTTCACCATGCTCATGCAGCAGTCCTCTCGCTATGGAAGTCGGGCGGTTGCCCCACCCCCATCATTCGGGCAATGCAAGATGGCCACTACCGTCTGGGCGACGCATAACGACCGGTTAGCGACAGGAGCTGCACTTTTCACGACATGCGATGTCGCTTGACGCAGCCCGGCGACCGCTCTGTAATCGACGCCGCGCAGAAACCTGCACCTGCCGATGCAACCTATTGGCGGGCCGTTGTCTTACCTACGCTCTCAAGCCCTCTGAAAGGACTCTGTCCATGCGTCTTTCGTTGCGCGTCGCCGCCCTGCTGGGCGCGCTGTTTTCCGGTCTCTGGGCTACCGCGCACGCGGCCGCCGAAGTGGATGCCGCCACCTATGGCTATCCACTAGTCAATCCTTTCGAAGCCACCATCGTCACCACGCCGGAAAAATTCCGTCCCGAGCTGCCGCCTGAAAGCACCATAGACCAGGATGACTACAGCCTCAACTTGCGTCCGGAACGGGAATACCAGCTGCCCGGCAACTTCTGGCCGGTGAAGAAATTCCACTACCGTCTTGCCCGCCAGGACCATCCGGCACCGCTGATCTTCCTGATCGCCGGTACCGGGGCCAACTACTCCTCGAGTACCCAGGAATACCTCAAGCGGCTGTATTACGCGGCCGGTTACCACGTGGTGCAGCTGTCCTCGCCCACCAGCTGGGACTTCATGGTGTCGGTGTCGCGCACCGCTACCCCGGGCTACACCCCGCACGATGCCGAGGATCTCTATCGCGCCATGCAGGCGGTACGCGCCCAGCATCCCAAGCTGCCGGTCACCGACTACTACCTGACCGGCTACAGCCTGGGCGGCCTGGACGCCGCCTTCGTCTCCTACCTGGACGAGAGCCAGCGCAGCTTCAACTTCAAGAAGGTGCTGATGGTCAATCCGCCGGTCAATCTGCTGACCTCGGTACGCAACCTGGATCGCCTGGTGCAGACCGAGGTGAGGGGCGTGACCAACAACCGCACCTTCTACGAGCTGATCTTGTCGAAGCTGACCCGCTACTTCCAGGAGAAGGGCTACGTCGACTTCAACGACGCCGTGGTGCGCGATTTCCAGCGCTCGCCGGAGCGACTGAGCAACGAAGAACTGGCCATGCTGATCGGCTCGTCCTTCCGCTTCTCGGCGGCTGACATCGCCTTCACGTCCGACCTGATCAACCGCCGCGGCCTGATCACCCCGCCGACCTACCCCATCAGCGAGGGCACCAGCCTGACGCGCTTCTTCGCCCGTTCGCTGCAGTGCGATTTCGACTGCTACATGACCGAGCAGGTAATGCCGTTCTGGCAGAAGAACTTCAAGGGGCAGAACCTCGACGATCTGGCGCGCAAGTCCAGCCTCGTCGCGCTGGAAGACTACCTGAAGAGCAGCCCGAAGATCGGCGTCATGCACAATGCTGACGACATCATCCTCGGCCCGGGCGACCTTGGTTTCCTGCGCAAGACCTTTGGCGATCGCTTGACCGTCTATCCCCACGGCGGCCATTGCGGCAATCTCAACTACCGCGTCAACGCGAACGCCATGCTGGAGTTCTTCGCCCGTGGTTAAGTCCCTGCTCGCTCTCCTCCTGATGGCCAGTGCCTCGGTCTTCGCCGCCGAATCGAGTCCGCCGCCCTCCTCGACCCTGACCATCGGCTCGGACACCATGCCGGCCGCGCCGGTGGGCGCCGATGGCTTCAGCAATCCGCTGTCGACCCTCAAGTACAACCCGGGTCTGGACCAGCGCGAATTCGAACGGGCGTCCCTGGTCGCCCTGGACGTCTACGATCCCTTCGAATCCTGGAATCGCCACGTCTACCACTTCAACTATCGGCTGGACGAGTGGGTCCTGCTGCCGGTGGTCAACGGCTACCGCTGGATCACCCCGCGCTTCGTACGTTCGGGCGTGAGCAACTTCTTCAGCAACCTGGGCGACGTCAACAACCTGCTCAACAGCGTGCTGCAGTTCAAGGGCCGCCGCGCCCTGGACACCACCGGCCGCCTGCTGCTCAACACCACCATCGGGGTGTTCGGCCTGTGGGACCCGGCGACTCGCGTCGGGCTGATCAAGCAGCCGGAAGACTTCGGCCAGACGCTGGGCTTCTATGGGGTTGGCAATGGCCCCTACCTGATGCTGCCGGTCCTCGGCCCGTCCAACCTGCGCGATACCGGCGGTCTGGCGGTGGATTTTGCCGCTGAAGCCCAGGTGAACTTCCTCAACGTCAGCGACGAAAGCGGTCGTCATCCGGAGATCATGGTGCTGCGCGGCATCAACCTCAGGTACGTGACCGACATGAGATACGGCCAGCTCAACTCGCCCTTCGAGTACGAGAAGATCCGCTATTTCTACACCAAGGCGCGGGAACTGCAGATCGCCGAATAAGGCCTAGGCGCGGGCGAGAAAGGTCTGGAGTTCGGGCAGGCGGGCCAGGGCATCGGTCCGCCCCAGCGCCATGAGTTCCTGGCAGTAGGCCGCCTCGAACAGCAGATAGCTGAGCAGCGCGCTGCCCGAGGGGCGATTCACCCCGACTCCCCGTAGCAACTGCCGCAACGCCGGTGGCAGGCGTTTGCGGTGCCGGGTGGCGATGTCCGCCAGCGGCTGGCTGGGCGAGATCACCAGCATGTCCACGGGACGGCAGAAGCGTCCGCTGACCGGGTCCCCTGCCGGCAGGGCGCTACTCAGCAGATTGAGGCGCCGGAGGGTTTCGGTATCGCTGTCCAGGGCATCGACGAAGGTGCTGTTGAGCAGATGACCGCCGATCTGCGCCACCGTCGGCGGCCGACCCTGCAGTCCGTGCTCGTGACCCCCAGGCGCGCCGAGTCCGATCACCAGGATACGCTCCGCCCCCAGATGCAGCGCCGGACTGATGGGCGCCGTCTGCCGTACCGAACCGTCGCCCAGGAACTCCCGCCCGACCTTCACCGGCGGAAAGAACAGTGGAATGGCCGTGCTGGCCAGCAAATGGTCGACCGCCAGCCGTGCCGGCACCCCGACGCGCCGATGACGAAACCAGGGATCGAGCGCGCCATGACTCTGGTAGAAGGTCATCGCCTGGCCCGAGGCATAGCCGAAGGCCGTGACCGCCACGGCTCGCAGGGCGCGCTGGCGCAAGGCCGCGGTGATCCCGGAGAAATCCAGCTCGCGGCTGAGCAGCGCCCGCAGGGGCGCGTTGTCGAGCAGGGCCAGCGGTTCCTGGCGCCAGGCGCCGAACAGCGTCTGCAGGCCGAAACGCGCGGCCTGGCGGCTCGCCCCGACCCAGTCGCTGCGATAGATCATCGCCGTTTCCAGGCTCGACCAGACCGCCGCCAGGCGATCCACCGCACGGCCGAAATCCAGGGCGCCGCAGCCCAGCACGGCGGCGTTGAGCGCGCCCGCCGAGGTACCGACGAGGATCGGGAAGGGATTCTCGGAACGGACCGCCAGGGTATCGGCCACCACCTGCAGCACCCCGACCTGATAGGCGGCCCGCGCGCCACCGCCGGCCAGAATCAGCCCGGTGCGCCGCTCGCCGCCCAGACTCATCTAGCGCTTCTTCTTCGGATAGAGCTTGGGCTCGCCGGGCGGACGGGTCTTGAACCGCCGATGGGCCCAGAGGTACTGCTCGGGCAACTCGCTGACGCAGCGCTCGACCCAGTGATTGATGCGCAGGCAGTCGGCTTCCTCGCTCTCGCCAGGGAAGTCGGCCAGCGGCGGATGAACGACCAGGCGATAGCCCGAACCGTCCGCCAGGCGCTCCTGGGTGAAGGGCAGCACCCGTGCGCGCCCCAGGCGGGCGAACTTGGTGGTGGCCGTTACCGTGGCTGCCTGGATGCCGAACAGCGGCACGAACAGACTCTGCTTGGCGCCGTAGTCCTGGTCGGGCGCATACCAGATGGCCCGTCCGGCGCGCAGTACCTTGAGCATGGCGCGGACGTCCTCGCGCTCGATGGCGGTGGCGTCCTGGTTGTGGCGCTCGCGACCGCGGCGCTGGATGAAGTCGAACACCGGATTCTTGTGCTGGCGGTACATGCCATCGATGGTGTGCCGCTGCCCGAGCAGCGCCGCGCCGATTTCCAGGGTGGTGAAATGCAGCGCCATGAGGATCACCCCCTGACCTTCGCGCTGAGCGGCCTGCAGATGCTCGAGGCCTTCGATATGGGCCAGGCGGGCCAGGCGCTGCCGCGGCCACCACCAGCTCATGGCCATCTCCAGCAGGGCCATGGCGCTGCTGGCGAAGTTGCGCCTCAGCAGGCGATCGCGTGCCCGCTCGTCGAGCCGGGGAAAGCAGAGTTCCAGATTGCGGCGGGCGATGGCGCGGCGCTGACCGGCGACGTGATAGAAGAGCCAGCCGAGCCCCTGGCCGAGTCGCAGCAGCACGGCATAGGGCAGTTGCACCAGCAGCCAGAGCAGCCCCAGCCCCAGCCAGAGCGGCCAATAACGTGGATTGAGAAAGGCGAGGCGGAAAGACGGCCGCTCCATCGGAACTCCTGCATGAAAAAGTCGCGCCATTCTACAGGGCTCGCGCAGATTTCCCGTAGCCTTCACAGTCATGGTCCCCCAGACCCGGTGAGGGTTGCGACACGCGGGGCATCCCGCTATAAGTCCCGCCATCCAAGCACAAGTACCCACCATGACCGCAGCCGATCCTTCCGAAAGCGACTCCGTCTTCCAGCTCAAGGGCAACATGCTCGCCGTGACCGTGCTGGAGCTTCTCCGCAACGACCTGGGGCGCCTGGACCGGCAACTGGCCCAGAAGGTCGCCCAGGCCCCCAACTTCTTCCAGGAAACGCCGCTGGTACTGGGCCTCGACAAGCTCGCCGAGGATGCCGGCCCGCTCGACCTGGGCGCCCTCCTCGACCTCTGCCGCCGGCACGGCCTGCGCACCCTGGCCCTGCGCGCCAGTCGCAGCGGGGATCTGGCCGCCGCCAACGACTACGACCTGCCGATCCTGCCAGTCAGTTCCGGCGGGCGTGAACGCCAGGTCGAACCGCGCGATCGCGAGCCGGTCAAGCCGGCGGAACCGCCCAAACCGGCCGCACCGACGATCAATCCGACCAAGATCATCACCGCCCCGGTGCGCGGCGGTGTGCAGCTCTATGCCCCGGCCGGTGACCTGGTGGTGCTGGCGCCGGTCAGCCCGGGCGCCGAATTGCTCGCCGACGGCAACATCCATGTCTACGGCCCCATGCGCGGCCGAGCGCTGGCCGGGGTAAAAGGTGATACTAAAGCGCGGATTTTCTGCCAGCAGCTGACCGCGGAACTGCTCTCCATCGCTGGCCAGTACAAGGTCGCCGAGGACCTGCGACGCCATCCACAATGGGGCAATCCGGTACAGGTCAGTCTGGTGGGAGATGTGTTGAACATCACCCGTCTTTGACGGATACTTCCGCGAATTTTTCGCACTTGGCGCCTAAGCCGCCAACGGCAACACGAAGCGCGACACTGCCTGCAATCTCGTCACCGAGGGCATCGAGTCGCTTCAGTTATTCCTTTCGATCAAGGTGAATCAGTTTGGCCAAAGTACTCGTAGTCACCTCCGGCAAGGGCGGCGTCGGCAAGACCACCAGCAGCGCCGCCATCGGTACCGGTCTCGCCCTGCGCGGCCACAAGACCGTCATCGTCGACTTCGACGTCGGCCTGCGTAACCTCGACCTGATCATGGGCTGCGAGCGCCGCGTGGTGTACGACTTCGTCAACGTGATCAACAACGAAGCCACCCTGAGTCAGGCCCTGATCAAGGACAAGCGTCTCGAGAACCTGTTCGTGCTGGCCGCCAGCCAGACCCGCGACAAGGACGCCCTGACCCAGGACGGCGTGGAGCGCGTGATCAACGAACTCAAGCAGACCTTCGACTTCATCGTCTGCGACTCCCCGGCCGGCATCGAGAAGGGTGCCCACCTGGCGATGTACTTCGCCGACGAGGCCATCGTGGTGACCAACCCCGAAGTCTCCTCGGTCCGCGACTCCGACCGCATGCTCGGCCTGCTGGCCAGCAAGTCGCGCCGCGCGGAAAAGGGCGAGGAAGCCATCAAGGAACACCTGCTGCTGACCCGCTACAACCCCGAGCGCGTCACCAAGGGTGAAATGCTCGGCGTCGAGGACGTGGAAGAGATCCTGTCCATCCGCCTGCTCGGCGTGATCCCCGAATCCCAGGCGGTGCTCAAGGCGTCGAACCAGGGTATCCCGGTAATTCTCGACGAACAGAGCGACGCCGGTCAGGCCTACAGTGATACCGTGGAACGACTGCTCGGCAAGGAAGTGGCCTATCGCTTCCTCGACGTGAAGAAGAAAGGCTTCCTGCAACGTCTGTTCGGGGGTGGTAGCGAATGAACATCTTCGACTTCTTTCGCGATCGGAAGAAGCAGAACAGCGCTTCGATAGCCAAGGAGCGGCTGCAGATCATCGTGGCCCACGAACGCGGTCGCCACGAGCAGCCGGACTATCTGCCGCAATTGCAGAAAGACCTGCTGGAAGTGATCCGCAAGTACGTGCCCATCGAGCAGGACCAGATCCAGGTCGAACTGGAAAATCAGGGCAGTTGCTCGATCCTCGAACTCAACATCACCCTGCCCGACCGCTAAGGCGAGCGCAGCAGGACAGCGGCGGCCCCAGGGCCGCCGCTGGCGTTTAAGCCATGGCGAATCCTCGGTACCTGCCCAGCGCGGTGCCGCGATTCGCCGCCAGGCCCCAGGAAGCCCATGCCCCTCTCCAACATTCGCATCATTCACGAGGACGCCGCCCTGCTGGTGGTCGACAAGCCTACCCTGCTGCTGTCGGTCCCCGGTCGCGCCGAAGACAACCGCGACTGCCTGGTGACCCGCCTGCAGGAAAACGGCTATCCCGAGGCGCGCATCGTCCATCGCCTGGACTGGGAGACCTCCGGCGTCATCGTGCTGGCGCGGGACGCCGACAGCCATCGCGAGCTGTCCAGGCAATTCCATGATCGCGAAACGGAAAAGGCCTACATCGCCCTCTGCTGGGGCGAACCGGAGGCCAACAGCGGCCGCATCGAATTGCCGCTGCGCTACGACCCGCCGACCAAGCCGCGCCATGTGGTGGATCACGAACTGGGACGCCATGCCCTGACCTTCTGGCAGGTGCTGGAGCGCCATGGCCACTACAGCCGGGTGGAGCTCACGCCCATTACCGGCCGCTCCCATCAGCTGCGCGTCCATATGCTGAGCATCGGGCATCCGCTGCTGGGCGATCAGCTCTATGCCGAGGGCGAGGCGCTGGCGGCCCAGCCGCGCCTCTGCCTGCACGCCAGCCTGCTGACGCTGACCCACCCCCTTTCGGGCGAGCGGATGAGCTTTACCAGTCCCGCGCCTTTCTAAGCCTGGGCGCTGGCATACTGAGGCATTCAGCCAGAGGAGTGCCGCTTGTCTCACTGGACGTCCTACTACACCGCCACTGCCGCGGGCGGTCCGCGCGAGACCCTGCTGCAGGCACTCTCATCCCGCTCAGATCCGCCAGGATTGGCGCTGGATCTGGGCTGTGGCACCGGGCGCGACACCCTCGTCCTGCTGGAACGCGGCTGGCAGGTGCTGGCGGTGGATGCCGAGGCCGAGGCGCTGAGCACCCTGTGCGAGCGCACGCCGACCCTGCTGCAGAAACGCCTGGAAACCCGCCAGGCACGCTTTGAAACGCTCGAAATCCCTCCCTGCGACCTCGTCAATTCCAGCTTCGCCCTGCCCTTTTGCGAGCCAGCGCGCTTCCCGCTGCTCTGGACCGGGATCACCGCGGCGGTGCGCCCGGGTGGGCTGTTCTGCGGCCAGTTGCTCGGCGAGCGGGACAGCTGGGCCAGCAAGGGGGTGGCGGTCGTCGACGCCGCGGTCCTGCAACAGCTGCTGCGGGACTGGCAAGTCCTCCTGCAGCGGGAAGAGGAGGAGGACGGCCATACCGCGGTCGGGCGGCCCAAGCACTGGCATATCCATCACCTGGTGCTGCAGCGCCGCTGAGCCCTGAGCTGCCGTCCGCCCTGGGCGCTACGCTCGACTCCCCTGGGTCCAGAACCTAGACTGGACGCCTTGTCGTCCGGAGTCGTCCATGCGTACCGATCAGATCCAAGGCCTCATCGATTTCCTCTCCACCTCGCCCACGCCCTTCCACGCCACCGCAACCCTCGCGCGCCGTCTCGAAGCCGCCGGCTACCAACGCCTGGACGAGCGAGAAAGCTGGTCCGTGCAGCCGGGTGGACGCTACTACGTCACCCGCAACGATTCGTCGCTGATCGCCGTGCGCCTGGGTGCCCAACCGCTGGAACGCGGCCTGCGCCTGGTCGGCGCCCATACCGACAGTCCCTGCCTCAAGGTCAAGCCGCAGCCGGAGCTGCAGCGGCAGGGCTTCTGGCAACTGGGCGTCGAGGTCTACGGCGGCATGCTGATGGCGCCCTGGTTCGACCGCGACCTGTCCCTGGCGGGCCGGGTGACCTATCGCGCCGAGGGCCGGGTGCAGAGTCGCCTGATCGACTTCCGCAAGCCGCTGGCGATCATTCCCAATTTGGCCATCCACCTCAATCGCGAAGCCAACCAGGGCTGGGCCATCAATGCCCAGAACGAGCTGCCACCTATCCTGGCCCAGGTGCCTGCCGGCGAGCGGCGCGACTTCCGCGCCCTGCTGGCGGCGCGCCTGCAGCAGGAACATGGCATAGACCAAGCCGAGGTGCTGGATTTCGAACTGAGCTTCTATGATGTCCAGCCCGCCGCCCTGATCGGGCTGGATGACGACTTCATCGCCGCCGCTCGCCTGGACAACCTGCTGTCCTGCTATGCCGGCCTGGCAGCCCTGCTGGCCGACGAGGGCGACGAGAACGCCGTGCTGGTCTGCACCGATCACGAGGAAGTGGGCTCCACCTCCTGCTGCGGCGCCGACGGTCCCTTCCTCGAACAGGTGCTGCAACGCCTGCTGCCCGCCGGGGATGCCTTTACCCGCAACCTGCAGCGCTCGCTGCTGATCTCGGCCGACAACGCCCATGGCGTGCACCCCAACTATGCCGACAAGCACGATGGCAACCACGGCCCGAAACTGAACGGCGGCCCGGTGATCAAGGTGAACGCCAACCAGCGCTATGCCACCAGCAGCGAAACCGCGGCCTTCTTCCGCGACCTCTGCCAGCGCGAAGCGGTGCCGGTACAGAGCTTCGTGGTGCGCAGCGACATGGGGTGCGGTTCCACCATCGGCCCCATCACCGCCGGGCAGCTGGGGGTGCGCACCGTAGACATCGGCCTGCCCACCTTCGCCATGCACTCCATCCGCGAACTGGCCGGCAGCCATGACCTGGGCCATCTGATCAAGGTGCTGACGGCCTTCTATGCGAGCAGCGAACTGCCGCTCTGAAGCCAGCCTAGTCCGGTACTTCGACCCTGACCTGGATGGCGTCATGCCGCCAGAATTCCAGGTCGCAATCGATCAGTCGCCCCTGCTGGTCGTGGTTGATGCGGGTGATGTGCAGCGCCGGACTGCCCTGCGCCACCCGCAGCGCCTGGGCTGCCTCCGGCAGCAGCGCCGTCGGCAGGATCTCGAAGCGCACCTCGCCGTAGCGAATGTCGTAGCGGTCGAGATACAACTCGGTGAGGGAGCGCTGCAGATCGTGCTCCAGCAAGCCCGGGAAATAGGCGGCATTGAGGTAGTGCTCGACATAGAGCACCAGCCGGCCGTCCACCCGACGCACCCGGCGGATCTGATAGACACTGGACAGCGCCGGCAACTCCAGCAGGCGACAGATCTCCGCGGACGCCAGCATCTGCCGCGCCGCCACGACCTCGGTCGCCGGTACCCGTCCCTGGGCTTCCACCATGGCGTGGAAATGGGTCCGTGCCAGGGGGTTGTAGGCCAGCCGTGGCGGGGCGACGAACCAGCCCCGGCGTTCTTCGCGATAGATCAGCCCCAGGGCCTCCAGCTGCAGCAGGGCTTCGCGCAGGGTGATACGGGTGGTGACGAACAGCTCGCTCAGCTGGCGCTCGGAGGGCAGGCGCTCCATGGCCGGCAGCAGGCCATGGGCGATCTGCTCCTGCAATGCCTGGCGGATGGCACCGGCACCCGGCGCACTTCTTTGGACTAGACCAGTTTCGGATTGGTGCACCCGGAGTGCCTCGACTAGGGTTTGTTGGGAGACTAAGACGGCCAGATGACCGCTTGGTGACGACTGCAGCGCCCGTGCCAGCGGTGAAACAGGGCGCATTGCCATCAAATCGTCATACCCCGGTCCTAGATTGGCCTGTGTCTTGCTGACCTAGACCAAGCCCTAACACCTGGAGCACCCGTATGACCCGTCTGCTTGCTTCCTTGTTGGCCACTGCCGTTGCGCTACAGGCCGGTACCGCCTTCGCCGATACCGTCGACCTCAAATCCCTCGAAGCCGCCGCCCGAAAGGAAGGCGAGGTGAACAGCGTCGGCATGCCCGATACCTGGGCAAACTGGAAAGGTACCTGGCAGGACCTTGAGCAGAAATATGGGCTCAAGCATCAGGATACCGACATGAGCTCCGCCCAAGAGATCGCCAAGTTCGCCGCCGAAGGCGAAAACGCCTCCGCCGACATCGGTGACGTCGGTGCTTCCTTCGGCCCCATCGCCGTGCAGAAGGGCGTTACCCAGCCCTACAAGCCGAGCACCTGGGACCAGGTACCGAGCTGGGCCAAGGACAGCGACGGTCACTGGGCGCTGGCCTACACCGGCACCATCGCCTTCATCGTCAACAAGCAGACCGTCAAGGACGTCCCCCACTCCTGGGCCGATCTCCTCAAGGGCAACTACAAGGTCACCATCGGCGACGTCAGCGCCGCCTCCCAGGCGGTGAGTGGCGTACTGGCAGCGGCCTATGCCAACGGCGGCGACGAAAAGAACATCAAGCCGGCGCTGGACTTCTTCGCCAAGCTGGCCAAGCAGGGTCGCCTGGCCTTCACCAACCCGGTGGTGGCCAACCTCGAGAAGGGTGAAGTGGAAGTCGGGGTGGTGTGGGACTTCAACGCCCTGAGCTATCGCGACCAGATCGATCGCTCGCGCTTCGAGGTGCTGATCCCCTCCGATGGCTCGGTGACCTCCGGCTACACCACCATCATCAACAAGTACGCCAAGCACCCCAACGCCGCCAAGCTGGCCCGCGAGTACATCTTCTCCGACGCCGGCCAGATCAACCTGGCCCAGGGCTATGCCCGGCCGATCCGCGCCGAGCACCTGACCCTGCCGGCCGACGTCCAGGCCAAGCTGCTGCCCCAGGCGCAATACGCCAAGGCCCGGCCCATCGCCGACGCCAAGGCCTGGGAGGAAACCTCCAAGCGCCTACCGCGGCTCTGGCAGGAACACGTTCTGATCAACATGCAGCAGTGACGTCATGAAGGTCATCCTGGTCGTGCTGGACGGACTCGCCCTGAGGGTCGCCGAACACGGACTCGGCTTTCTCCAGGCGCTCTGCCTGGCTGGCCGGGGTCGCCTCTACCGGTTGGAATGCGAGTTGCCCTCGCTCTCCCGCCCGCTCTACGAATGCCTGCTCACCGGGGTACCCCCGGTGCGCAGCGGCATCGTCCACAATGGCGTGGATCGGCTGTCCAACCAGATCAGCCTCTTCCATCTGGCCCAGGCCGCCGGCCTCACCACGGCGGCGGCGGCCTATCACTGGGTCAGCGAACTCTACAACCGCAGCCCCTTTGATCGAGCGCGGGACAGGCATGTCAGCGACACCGCCCTGCCGATCCAGCACGGCCACTTCTATTACGCCGACCACTACCCGGATTCCCATCTGTTCGACGACGCCGAGCACCTGCGCCTGACCCAGGCGCCGGACATCCTCCTGGTCCATCCGATGAACATCGACGATGCCGGCCACCGGCACGGCCTCTCCAGCCCCGAATACCGCAATGCCGCGCGCCGCGCCGACGGCCTGCTGTCCCACTACCTGCCCGCCTGGCTGGACGCCGGCTACCAGGTGCTGGTGACCGCCGACCACGGCATGAACGACGACCGCGGTCACGGCGGGACGCTTCCGGAAGAACGCGAGGTGCCCCTGTTCGTCTTCGGCGCGGGCTTCTCCCTGGGCGAGGCCACACCGCGCCAGGTGGAGATCTGCGGCACCGTCTGCACGCTGCTGGGTCTTGCCCACGACAAGCCGCTATGCCGGGAGTTGCTGGCATGAAGCGGCCCTGGCTCGCCCTGCTGCTGATCCTGCCTTTCCTGCTGGTGTTCGGCGCCTTCCAGCTGGCGCCCCTGGCCTGGATCGCCTTCAACAGCTTCAATTCCAGCGAAAGTGGCTGGGGCCTGGGCAACTACGCCGAAATCCTCGGCTCGCCCTTTTACCTGCAGGCCATCCGCTTCTCCCTGGAAATTTCGCTCTGGTCCAGCGTCTGCGGTCTGCTCATCGCCCTGCTCGGCGCCTATTCGCTGACCCGGGTCGACTCGCGGCTGCGCGGCTTCGTGGTGGCCTTCACCAACATGACCAGCAACTTCGCCGGGGTGCCGCTGGCCTTCGCCTTCATCATCCTGCTGGGCATCAACGGTTGCCTGACCCTGGCGCTCAAGCAATTCGGACTGATCGAAGGCTTCAACCTCTACACCAAGGGCGGACTGATCCTCATCTACACCTACTTCCAGATTCCCCTGGGGGTGTTGCTGCTGTTCCCGGCCTTCGAAGCCCTCAAGCAGGACTGGCGCGACGCGGCGGCGCTGCTCGGCGCCGGCACCTGGCAATACTGGCGGCACATCGGCCTGCCGGTGCTCAGCCCGGCGCTGGTCGGCACCTTCATCATCCTGCTGGCCAACGCCCTGGGCGCCTACGCCACGGTCTATGCGCTCACAACCGGCAACTTCAACGTGGTACCGGTGCGCATCGCCGCCCTGGTTTCCGGCGACATCTATCTGGAGCCCAACCTGGCCGCGGCGCTGGCCATGCTGCTGGTGGCCTTCATGACCCTGATCACCCTCGTCCACCAGTGGCTGCTACGGCGGAGTCGGCATGTCCAGAACTGAGCGCCTCTATCATCGGACAGTGGTCTGGGTCCTGTTCCTGATCCTGTTCACGCCCCTGGCCGCGACCCTCCTCTATTCCCTGGCCACCCAGTGGTCAGCGACCCTGCTGCCGGCGGGCTTCACCTTCAAGTGGTACCTGCAGCTGTGGAGCGAGCCGCGCTTTCTCGCCGCCTTCGGTCGTTCCCTGGCGATCTGCTTTGGCGCCCTGGCCCTGTCCTGCGTGCTGATCCTGCCGGCCATGTTCGCCGTCGCCTATCACTTTCCACGGCTGGATGCGCTGATGAACGTGCTGATCCTGCTGCCCTTCGCCGTACCGCCGGTGGTCTCGGCGGTTGGTCTGTTGCAGCTCTACGCAAGTGGTCCGTTGCCGCTGACCGGCACGCCTTGGATCCTGGTGTTCTGCTACTTCACCATCGCCCTGCCCTTCATGTACCGCGCCATCAGCAACAACCTCCAGGCGCTGAATCTGCGCGACCTGATGGACGCCGCCCACCTGCTCGGCGCCAGCTCCTGGCGCGCCGCCCTGCTGGTGGTGCTGCCCAATCTGCGGACCGGGCTGATGGTGGCGCTGTTCCTGTCCTTTTCCTTTCTCATCGGCGAATTCGTCTTCGCCAACCTGCTGGTGGGAACGCGCTACGAGACGCTGCAGATCTACCTCTACAACCTGCGCAACGGCAGTGGCCACCTGACCAGCGCCTTGGTGATCTCCTATTTCCTCGCGGTCCTGCTGCTGACCTGGATCGCCAATCGCCTGAATCGGGAGCGGACATGAGCTATCTCGCGGTCAAGGGACTGCACAAGCGCTACGGCGCCAACACCCTGTTCACCGACATCGAATTCCATGCCGAACAGGGCGAACTGGTGACCCTGCTCGGCCCCTCGGGCTGCGGCAAGTCCACCCTGCTGCGCTGCCTGGCCGGGCTCACCGAGGTCGACCGTGGCGCCATCATGCTGGCCGACCAGGACATCACCCAGTTGCCACCGCAGCGCCGCGGCATCGCCATGGTGTTCCAGAGCTATGCGCTGTTTCCCAACATGACGGTGGAGCAGAACGTTGCCTTCGGCCTGCGCATGCAGCGCCTGGCACGGGATGAGGTGCAGCAGCGCGTGCAGGAGGTCCTGAACCTGGTAGAACTGCAAGGCTTCGCCACACGCTATCCACACCAGCTCTCCGGTGGCCAGTGCCAGCGGGTGGCCCTGGCGCGCTCGCTGATCGTGCGGCCACGGCTGCTGCTCCTGGACGAACCCCTCTCGGCGCTGGATGCCCGTATCCGCCGCCACCTGCGTGAGCAGATCCGCGCCATCCAGCAGGAGCTGGGGCTGACCACGGTGTTCGTCACCCATGACCAGGAAGAGGCTCTCACCCTGTCCGATCGCATCGTGCTGATGCGCGACGGGCGCATCGTCCAGAGTGGCGATGCCGAGACCCTCTACACCGCGCCGGTGGATGCCTTCGCCGCCGGCTTCATCGGCAACTACAACCTGCTCAGCGCCGACCAGGCCAGCCGGCTGTTCGGCCAGACCTTCCAGGGACAGGTGGCGATTCGTCCCGAGGCCATAAGGCTCGGCGTCGCCGGTGGTTTCAGCGGCCGCATCGTCAGTCACAGCCTGCTGGGCAACGTGATCCGCTACCGGATCGCCACCGAAGCCTGCGAACTCAATGTCGACGTTCTCAACCATGGCCCGTCGGCCTTGCAGGCGAACGGCACAGCCGTCACCCTGGCCGTCGATTCCGACAGCCTGAGAGAAGTGGCATGACCCTGGCGATTTTCGATCTCGACGAAACCCTTATCGACGGTGACTGCTCCAGTCTCTGGAGCCAGCAGATGGGCGTGCTCGGCTGGGTCGACCGCGAGTCATTCGTGCGGCGCGACAGCGAGCTGATGGCGGCCTACGCCCAGGGCGAACTGGCCATGGAAGACTACATGGCCTTCCACCTCGAACCCCTGGTGGGCCGCACGCCCGAAGAAGTGGATTTCGAGGTCGGTCCCTGGGTCGAGGACGTCATCGAACCGCTGATCTTCAGCGACGCCATGAAGTGCATCGCCGCCCACCGCGCCGCCGGCGACCGCGTGATCATCGTCTCGGCTTCCGGGGTGCATCTGGTGGAGCCCATCGCCGAGCGGCTGGGCGTGGAAGAGGTGCTGGCCATCGACCTGCAGGTCAGCCACGGCGTCTACAGCGGCCAGGTGGAAGGGGTCATGACCTTTCGCGAAGGCAAGCTGACCCGGCTGCTGGAATTGCTCGGCGGCGACTGCAGCCTGCTGGCTAACGCCAGCTTCTACTCCGACTCGCGCAACGACCTGCCGCTGCTCGAAGCGGTAGGCAAGCCGCACGTGGTCAACCCGGATCCGGTATTGCGCGAGCGCGCGACACAGGCCGGCTGGCCGATCCTCAGCTGGCGGTAGAGTCAGTAAGACACTTATGTTATCGCGGCCATGGGCCGCTCCTACAGAAGCATCGCCCCTCGTAGGAGCGGCCCATGGCCGCGATGAAGACAGTTGCGCCTACAGCGGACTCGATCTGTAGGAGCGACCGTAGCGGCGGACCGCCATGGCCGCGATAACCCTGGCCGTGGGTGCTACTCCAACCCCTCGTCCAGCACCAGCACCACCTTGCCGTTCACCTCGTTGCTTTCCAGGGCGGCAAAGGCGGCTTCGGCGTTCTGGGCGGCGAAGCGGCGTTCCAGGTTGACGTTCAGCTTGCCTTCGGCGAACAGCGGCCAGACCCTGGCTTCCAGGGATCTCATGGTCTTGGCCTTGAACTCCACGGATCGATTGCGCAGGGTCGAACCGATGATGCGGATGCGCTTGCCCAGTACCTTGCCCAGATCCATCTCGGCCTGACGACCGCCCATGAGGCCGATCAGCACCCAGCGTCCATCCTGGCCCAGTAGGTCCAGGTTGAGCGACGCATAGTTCGCCCCCACCGGATCGAGGATGACGTGGAAGGGCGCGAAATCGCGCAGGCCTTCCAAATCGGTCTTGCGCAGCACCCCGCCCTCGGCGCCGAGGCGCTCGCAGTGCGCCAGACGATCCTGGGAACCAACGCTGACCCAGCAGGGATTGCCAAAGGCCTTGCACAGCTGGATGGCGGCCGAGCCAACGCCGCTGGCACCGGCATGCAGCAGCACCTTTTCACCCGGCTGCAGGGCGGCCAGGTCGAACAGGTTGCTCCAGGCGGTCGCCCAGACCTCGGGCAGCGCCGCGGCCTCGACCAACGACAGGCCTTCCGGCACGGAAGCGGCCTGGCGCCCATCCACAACCACCTCGCTGGCCATGCCGCCGCCGGCCAGGAGTGCGCAGACGCGATCACCCACCTGCCAGCGCGAATCCGCGGTGGTCTCGCTGACCACCCCGGCGCATTCGAGGCCCAGGGTCGCCGGCGCGCCGGGTGGCGGCGGATAGTTGCCGGCCAGTTGCAGCAGGTCGGCACGGTTGAGGCCGGCGGCCGCCACCTTGATGCGAATTTCCCCTGGCGCCAGAGCGCGAGCGCTCAGTGACTGCCATTCCAGTTGCCCTTCGATACCTTGCAATGCGTTCACGGTGCCTCCATAGTGGCTCAGGCTTTGACGAAAAGCGCCTGCGCCGGCGGGTTCTGCGGGAGTCGAGCGGACCGGAAGACGCGGGGCTGTCACAGCCTTCCCCTCCGATCGCCGCTACCCTTCAGACCGCCGTCAGACGACTTTCGTCAGCGCCCGTCATACTTCCCCTGGCCGCGGAACCGCCCGGGCCGGGAAGGGCCTATAGCCTATTCCTTTCCGTGCATTAGTCGAATACACATGAAGCAGCTCTTGTCCCGTACCGCCCTCGTTGTCCTGCTTGGCGTCAGCGCAACGCCCCTCTTCGCCAAGCCCAACGCGCCGGTAGGCGCCGAGAAACTGCAACCCGACCGCGACCAGGTTATCGCCAGCCTCAACATCGTCGAACTGCTCAAGCGGCACCACTACAGCAAGCCGCCGCTCAACGATGCCCAGTCGATCAAGATCTACGACAGCTATCTGAAGATGCTTGATCCCGGCCGGCTATATTTCAATGCCGCCGACATCCGCGAATTCGATGCCTCGCGCACCCGTTTCGATGACTACCTCAAGCAGGGCAATCTCGAACCGGGCTTCGCCATCTACCGCCGTTATGCCCAGCGCATGACCGAGCGGCTGAACTATGGGCTGGGCCTGCTCAACGCCGGCATCGGCAAGCTCGACTTCAGTGTCGACGAGTCCTTCAACACCAATCGCGAGAAGGCGGCCTGGCCGGCGGACACCGCCGCGCTGGACGATCTCTGGCATCGCAAGCTCAAGGACGAGGTGCTGCGCCTGCGGCTGTCCGGCAAGACCGACCAGCAGATCCAGCAGCAGCTGACCAAGAGGTACAAGAATCAGCTGGCGCGCCTCAACCAGACCCGTGGCGAAGATGTCTTCCAGACCTACATCAATGCCTTCGCCGAGTCCTACGACCCGCACACCCAGTATCTCTCGCCGGAAAGCGCGGAGAACTTCGACATCAACATGAGCCTGTCGCTGGAAGGCATCGGCGCAGTGCTGCAGAACGACAACGACTACGTGCAGATCCTGCGCCTGGTCCCGGCCGGCCCTGCCGACAAGTCCAAGCAGATCGCTCCGGCCGACAAGATCGTCGGCGTCGCCCAGGGTGACGGCGAAATGGTCGATGTCATCGGCTGGCGCCTCGACGAGGTGGTCAAGCTGATCCGCGGGCCCAAGAACTCCAAGGTGCGCCTGGAGATCATCCCGGCGAGCAATGCGCCGAACGACCAGAAGACCAAGATCGTCACCATCACCCGCGAAGCGGTCAAGCTCGAAGAGCAGGCGGCGCAGAAGCACGTGATCGACGTGCCCCACGAGGGCAAGCACTACAAGCTCGGCGTGATCGACGTGCCGGCGTTCTACCTGGACTTCAAGGCCTATCGCGCGGGCGATCCGAACTACAAAAGCACCACGCGTGACGTGAAGAAGCTCATCGGTGAGCTGCAGAAGGAAAAGGTCGACGGCATCGTCCTCGACCTGCGCAACAACGGTGGTGGCTCGCTGCAGGAAGCCACCGAGCTGACCGGGCTGTTCATCGACCAGGGTCCCACCGTGCTGGTGCGCAATGGCGACGGCAAGGTCGAGGTGCTGGCCGACGACGAAGGCGGCGCCTTCTACAAGGGCCCCCTGACCGTGCTGGTCAATCGCCTGTCCGCTTCGGCCTCGGAGATCTTCGCCGGCGCCATGCAGGACTATCACCGCGCGCTGATCGTCGGTGGCCAGACCTTCGGCAAGGGCACCGTGCAGACCATCCAGCCGCTGAACCATGGCGAGCTGAAGCTGACCATCGCCAAGTTCTATCGCGTCTCCGGCCAGAGCACCCAGCATCAGGGCGTCCTGCCGGACATCGATTACCCGGCGGTGGTGGACACCAAGCAGATCGGCGAGAGCGCCCTGCCCGATTCCATGCCCTGGGATACCATCGCCCCGGCGGTGACCGGCCTGAGCAATCCCTTCGCCAACTACCTGCCGGAACTGGTCAAGCGCCATGACGTGCGGGTGCAGAAGGATCCCGACTTCATCTTCGCTGGCGAGCGCCTGAAGCTGGCCCAAGAGCTGGCGGCGGACACCACCGTCAGCCTCAACGAGCAGAAGCGCCGGGCCGAGCAGACCGCCCTGGACAATCGCCAGCTGGCCATGGAAAACCAGCGGCGCCAGGGCAAGGGTGAAGCCCCGCTCAAGGAGCTGAAGAAGATCGACGAGGACAACCCGGCGATCGACGACGACAAGACCAAGCCGCAGGACGACGCCTACCTGATGGAGTCGGGTCATGTACTGCTGGACTATCTCGACCTGAGTCAGACACCACCCAAGCGCTGACATCAAAGCGTCATATCTCTGTCGTGAAATGCCCGGGGGTCGCCAAGTGCGACCCCCGGGCATTTTCGTTTCTGGGTTTCTACAGGCTAACCATGACGCTTAACGACCAGGCTGGGGTGTTGGATCGCATTCTCGCCAACCGCGAGCTGCATTCGCTCTTTCAACCCATAGTGTCCTTGAGCGAGCGACGCATCCTCGGCTACGAGGCGCTCATCCGCGGCGCCTCCAATACTCCGCTGCAATCCCCCCTGCCCCTCTACGCCACCGCCCGCCAGGCCGGTCGCCTGTCCGAACTGGAAATCGCCGCCCGCCAGCAGTCCTGCCAGACCTTTCGCGAACTGGCCCTGGATGGCCTGCTGTTTCTCAATGTCTGCCCGGAAACCCTGCTGGAGCCGGCGCATCAGTCGGGGCAGACCCTCAAGCTGCTGCAGCGCCTGGGGCTCTCACCGGCCCAGGTGGTGATCGAGCTGACCGAACAGGCGCCCATCGATGACTTCGCGCTGCTGGCCACCGCCCTGCACCACTACCGCGCCATGGGCTTCTCCATCGCCCTCGATGATCTGGGCGCGGGCTATTCCAGCCTCCGGCGCTGGTCGGAGTTGCGCCCGGACTTCGTCAAGATCGATCGGCATTTCATCGAATCCATCCACCGCGATGCGGTGAAACGCGAATTCGTCGGCTCCATCCTGAAGATGGCCGAAGCCTCCCGGGCCCAGGTGATCGCCGAGGGCATCGAGACCCACGAAGAGCTGTCGACCCTGGCTAGCATGGGCATCGACCTGGTGCAGGGCTATCTGCTGGGCCGCCCGACGGCGGCCCCGCCGCGCGAGATCCAGACCCTGCTGCCGGTGATCACCACCCGCAGTTCCGATTTCGCCGAGGAAGCGACCACCGTCGCCAGCCTCAGGGTCGAGCAGGTCGCGGTCGGCCAGGACATGCTGATCCCCGAGGTACTGGAGCGCTTCCGCCTGCAACCCAGCCTCAATACCCTGGCGGTGGTGGACGAGGACGATCGCCCGGTGGGCATCGTCCATCACCACGAGCTGAGTTCGGCGCTGCTCAAGCCCTTCGCCCACGAAGTGTTCGCGCGCAAGCCCATCGCCCGGCTGATGAGCCAGGATTTCCTGGCCACCGAAACCAACCAGTCGCTGCAGCAGGTCAGCCGGCTGCTCACCGCGCGGGCACGCCAGCGCATCGAAGAGGATTTCATCATTACCGAGGGCGGTCGCTATGTCGGGGTCGGTCGGGTGATGGATGTCCTGCGGCTGATTACCGAGCAGCGCATCCAGCAGGCCAAGCACGCCAACCCCCTCACCCAGCTGCCCGGCAACGTGCCCATCCAGCAGTGCCTCACGCGCTTGCTGGATCAGCAGCGCGAAGCCGTGGTGTGCTACGTCGACATCGATGGCTTCAAGCCCTTCAACGATCTCTATGGCTACGCCAAGGGCGACGAGGTGCTGCTCTCGCTGGCGCAGACCCTCTCCGAACGCCTGGATCCGCAGCAGGACTTCGTCGGCCATATCGGTGGCGACGACTTTCTGGTGGTGCTGGGTTCCTCGGACTGGCGACAGCGACTCAACGGCCTGATGGCGGGCTTCCAGGAGCGCTGCCGGCATTTCTATCGCAGCGAGCACCTGGAAGCCGGCTGCTTTCTCGCCTACGACAGAGACGGCCGCCGCCGCGAGTATCCGCTGCTGTCGCTGTCACTGGGGGTCGTGGAGCTGGACAAGGAGGCCGGCAAGCGGGTGGATGCCAGCGGCCTGGCCGGCCTTGCCTCGGAAGCCAAGCGCAACGCCAAGAGGGTGCCCGGCTACAGCCTGCACCTGATGCGGGCTTGAACCCTATTCAAGGCGATGGTCGGGATAGCGGTGGTCGAATACCCGGGTCACCTCGGCCGCGTGCCAGCTGACTGCATCGCTCACCGGCGGCGAGCCGTCCAGGGCACCCAGGCGCAGGGCGCAGTCGAAGAAACCTTCACGAGGGATGCGCGTCCCGCTCTGGCTCACCACCAGCGCACTGCGCAGGGGCCGGCCCTCGCGACGGTCGAGGGCCGCCAAATACTCCAGAGCGGTGGTCAGAGTCACCATCGCCGGCTGGGGCAGCCCCAGCCGTTCGATCACCGAGCGATAGGTCAGCAGGCTGCGGCTGCGCCGCGCACTTTCCAGTTCATCCAGCAAGGCCAGCCAGTGCTGGCGACTGATGCGTACGCTCAAGCCATTCAGTCCCGCAGCTGATCGAGGGCGACACCCGCCGCCGGCCGTTCGTGCCGGTCGGGCAGCGCGGCCAGGGCCGCCTGCTGACTTGCGGTACGGTTGGCGCGCCAGGCTCGGAAGCCATCCAGCTCGTCGCTGCAGGCCTTGCCGACCCAGGCCAGCACGGCGAGGTCGTCGAGCAGACCGAACATGGGCACCCAGTCGGGAATGAGGTCGATGGGCAGCAGGAAATAGACCAGGCCGCCGGCTACGGTCAGCAGCGTCTTGCGGCTGACCCCGCGATACTCGCCGCGCCACCAGGCCAGCAGCAACTGATGGAACAGCCCCAGGGTCTCACGGGCTTCGCCCAGCTTGAGTCCACGCTTGCTGGTCTTGCGCGCGACGCCGAGCAGCAGCGCCGGCAGGCGGCCACGGATCAGCAGGCGCTGGGCGATACCCAGATAGCGATCAAAATTCTTCGGCGGCTTCATGGACACCTCGAGCAATGGAGAACGGAGGGCAGCAACCCCTTTGGCGCAGGGCTTTTCACCCCAGCTTTGATCGCACCGCTGCGTCAGGGTTTCCCGCCGCCCAACGTAAAACGCCCTGCAAGGCAGGGCGTCTGATACAGCAGGAGCGGCTTACTTCTTGGCCGGGGCCTTTTCGGCAGCGGCCGGCGCATCGGCAGCCGGAGCGACCGGGGCGTCTTCGGCGTCGGCAGCGGCGGCGTCCTTGATGCCGAGCAGTTCCAGGTCGAACACCAGCACCGAGTTGGCCGGGATCGCCGGGCTCGGGCTCTGGGCGCCGTAGGCCAGCTCGGAGGGGATGTACAGCTTGATCTTCTCGCCGACATGCATCAGTTGTAGCGCCTCGACCCAACCCGGAATCACGCCGTTGACCGGCAGGTCGATCGGGGTGCCACGCTTGATGGAGCTGTCGAACACGGTACCGTCGACCAGCTTGCCCTCGTAGTGCACGGTGACCACGTCGGTGGGCTTGGGCTGCGGGCCGTCGGCCTTCTTGACCACTTCGTACTGCAGGCCGGAGGCGGTGGTGATCACACCAGGCTTCTTGCCGTTCTCTTCAAGAAACTTCTTGCCGGCCTTGGCGTTGTCTTCGCTGACCTTGGTCATCTTCTCTTCGGCACGCTTCTGCAGGGCGGCGAAGGCTTCGGTCAGCTGCTGATCGGTCAGCTTCTGGTCCTTCTTGCCAACGGCGTCCTCGATACCCAGGGCGACGGCCTTGGGATCCAGGTCATCGATACCTTCCTGGGCCAGGCTCTTGCCCATGTTCAGGCCGATGCCGTAGGACGCCTTCTGGGCCGGGCTTTCCAGCTCGACCTTGGGCTTGGAGTCGCAGCCGCTCAGAACCAGACCCACCAGGGCCACCGCTGCTGCCAACCGATACTGTTTCATGTTGATTCCTTATCCGTGCGCATTGTGCGCGTTCAAATAACTGATCGAGCTTACAAGGAGACCTGCTCGCTTGCCATCGTCAGGCCTCTAAATGGCTGCAAAGGATAAGATTTCAAGCTTAGGTCTGCCTGAACATCGCGTGAACGAGGGGCGGGCAATCCCTGCGACGTCTTGTCCGGGGTGCCCGAGCAGTGGCGACCGGCGCGAGTCCAGGCGCTAGACTAGCGCCTTCTTCAGTGCCTGCCAGAGACCTCCATGTTCGAGCCCAACGATCTGAATCGCCCGCCCCTCGACCTCGCCCGCGAATCGCGCAAGGCCGGCGGCTACGGCCTGCTGTACTCGGTGCTGCTGGCGATCGGCATCCTGCTCTATCACCACTGGGTGCCCAGCGCCTTCCCCGGCAGCCTGCTGGAAATGTCCCTGGCGCTGCCCATCATCCTGTTCGCCGGCAGCGCCGTGTACTACCTGAACATGGTGCGCAAGTGCGAACGCCTGCAGCGCGAGGAAGACGAAAAAGCTGGCAAGGGCAAGGCCAAGCGCCGCTGACCGCGCTGAACGTCACCGCCCGCGCCCGGTCGATTGCAGACCACGACCGGCGCTGGAGGCGCGATGCTGACCATCACCGATCTGCACAAGAGTTATCCCACGCCCCAGGGGCCGCTGCCGGTCCTGCGCGGCGTGGACCTGAGCCTGGCGCGGGGCGCGAGTCTGGCGCTCATGGGCGAATCCGGCAGTGGCAAGAGCACCCTGCTGCATCTGGTCGCCGGTCTCGACCGGCCTGACCGAGGCGATATCCAGGCCGCGGGCCAGGCACTCGCCAGCCTCAACGAGCGTGACCTCGCCACCTGGCGCCGCGAGGGCATCGGGCTGATCTTCCAGCAATTCAATCTGATCGCCAGTCTGACCGTGGCCGACAATCTCGCCTTCCAGGCCCGGCTGGCCGGCCGCCATGATCCGCGCTGGCAAGCCGAGCTGGCCGAACGCCTGGGCCTGGCCACCCTGCTGGAACGCTATCCGGAACAGCTCTCCGGCGGCCAGCAGCAGCGCGTGGCCCTGGGGCGGGCGCTCGCCTCCCGGCCACCCCTGCTGCTCGCCGATGAACCCACCGGCAATCTCGACGAAGCCAGTGGCGACCAGGCCCTCGCCTTGTTGCTGGAACTGGTGGCCGAGACCGGCAGCAGCCTGCTGATGGTGACCCACAGCGCGCGTATCGCCAGTCATCTCGATAGCACCCTGCAACTGGAACGCGGACGTCTCGGCGGCGCAGCCGTGGGCCCATCATGAGGCTGCTCTACTGGAGTCTGCACAGCCTGGTCAGTCACTGGCGGCGGCATCCCCTGCAACTCGCCGGCCTGGTCACCGGCCTGTGGCTGGCGACCGCACTGCTGACCGGAGTGCTGGCGCTCAACGCCCAGGCCCGCCAGAGCTATGCCCAGGCCAGCGCCCTCTTCGGCGCCGACCAGTCGAGTCTTGAAGCCCCCGACGGCAAGCGCTTGCCCCAGGCGCTGTTCGTCGAACTGCGCCGCCAGGGCTGGCCGGTGTCGCCCGTCCTACAGGGGCGCCTGACCCTGGCCGAGCGCGAGGGCGCCCTGCCACTGCTGGGCATCGAACCGGTCAGTCTGCCCAGCGATCGCGGCGTGACGGCCAGCGCACCGCCAGAGGCCCTGTTCGACTTCCTCGGTCCGACCGGGACCACCTGGATCGCGCCAGAGACGCTGCGTGAATGGCGGCTGCAGGCCGGCGCGGTGCTGCATCGCGCCGATGGCCTGGTGCTGCCACCGTTGCAGCCGCGCCCCGGCCTGGCGCCCGGTACCCTGGTAATGGACATCGGCCAGGCTCAGCGCCTGCTGGACGCGCCAGACCAGCTTTCCCGGCTGATCCTGCCAAAGACCTTCCAACGTGCCCTGCCCACCCTGGACGGGGTCAGCCTGCAACGGGTGGAGAATGACCAGGGCGCCGAACTGGACCGCCTGACCGACAGCTTCCACCTTAACCTGCTGGCACTCGGCCTGCTGGCCTTTGCCGTCGGCCTGTTCATTGTCCATGCCGCGACCGGTCTGGCGCTGGAACAGCGCCGGGCCCTACTGCGTACCCTGCGCGCCTGTGGCCTGTCGGCCGCGACCCTGGTACTGGCGCTGACCCTGGAGCTGGCGCTGATCGCCCTGGTGGCGGGCGCCCTGGGGGTTGCCAGCGGGTACCTTCTGGCGGCGCTGTTGCTACCCGATGTGGCGGCCAGCCTGCGCGGCCTCTACGGCGCCGAAATCGCCGGCAGCCTGACCCTGAGTCCGGCCTGGTGGCTGGCCGGCCTCGGCCTCAGCCTGGGTGGAGCCCTGCTGGCCGGTGCCGATGGTCTGTGGCGCGCGGCGCGGCTACCGCTGCTGGCCCTGGCCCAGGGCGAGGCCTGGCGCGCTGCCCATGGCCGCTGGCTGCGTCGCCAGGCGCTGGGTGCCCTGCTGGTGGGCCTGGCGGCGCTGGTCCTCTGGCTGGGCGGCAACAGCCTGGCCAGCGGCCTGGCCCTGCTGGGTTGCCTCCTGCTGGCTGCCGCGCTGGCGTTGCCCCCGCTGCTGAGCGCCCTGCTGGATCTCCTGCTGAAGCGGGCACGGCGGCCACTTTCGCGCTGGTTCCTGGCCGACGCCCGACAACAGTTGCCCGGACTGTCCCAGGCGCTGATGGCGTTGTTGCTGGCCCTGGCGGCCAATGTCGGCGCCGGCAGCATGACCGAGGGTTTTCGCCGCACCTTCGATGGCTGGCTCGACCAGCGCCTGGCCGCCGAACTCTATCTGCGCCCGCAGGACGCTGCCCAGGCGGCGACCCTGCTCGACTGGCTGCCCCGCCAATCCAGCGTGCGCGCGGTACTGCCGGTGTACGAACGGGAGACGGGTATTCAAGGCCAGCCATCTACCCTGAGCGGTATCCTCGACGCCGATCTCTATCGGCGACACTGGCCGCTGCTCGATGCCGGCGACGAGGCCTGGACGCCGTTCTTCGCCGGTGATGGCCTGATGCTCAGCGAGCAACTGGCCCGCCGCCTGGGGGTGGTCAAGGGGCAACGGCTGGAGCTGCAGGGCAGCCAGGGTCGCTGGTCCGCCCCGGTGCTCGCCACCTATGCCGACTATGGCAATCCGCGCGGCCACCTGCTGCTGCCTCAGGCTCGCCTGCGGGCGCTGTGGCCGGATGCCGCCCTAGTGCGCATCGTCGTCCGCATGGCGCCGGCGCAGGTGGAGGCCCTGCGCAGCGAGCTGCAGCAGCGCTTCGGGCTGGACGCCAGTCACTCCATCGATCAGGGTCAGCTGCGGCGTTATGCCGACCAGGTCTTCGAGCGCACCTTCAGCGCCACCGCGGCGCTCAATGCCCTGACCCTGGCGGTGGCCGGTCTTGCCCTGTTCATCGCCCTGCTCGGCCAGGCGCAACGCCGTCTCGGCCAGCTCGCGCCACTCTGGGCGCTGGGCATCGAGCGTCCGCGGCTGATCCTGCTCAGTCTGGGCCAGTTGCTGGGGCTCGCCCTGCTGACCCTGGCACTGGCCATCCCGTTGGGCATCCTGCTCGCCTGGTGCCTGGTGGCGGTGGTGAACGTCCAGGCCTTTGGCTGGCGATTGCCGCTGCAGGTCTTTCCGGGCCAGTTGCTGGCGCTCTCCGCCATTGCCCTGCTGGCAACCCTGCTGGCGGCCGCCTGGCCCCTGCTTCGGCTGCAGCGCAGTCAACCGCTGGATCTGCTGCGAGAACTCGGTAATGAACGCTAGGGTCCTGCTGGTCGCATTCCTGCTGCTCACCGGTTGCGACGAGCAGCCGCCGTCCGCAGGCTTCGCCGGCCTCGGCCAGGGCAGCGAGAACTTCGCCGCGGTGGTGCCCGGCAAGGTCTTCAGCTTTCCGGCCGATCACGGCGCCCACCCGGATTTCCGCATCGAATGGTGGTACGTCACGGCCAACCTCAGCGATGCCGAGGGCCATCAATACGGCGTGCAATGGACGCTGTTCCGCAGCGCCCTGCGCCCCGGCGCCGACCAGCCCGGCTGGAGCAACGGCAACCTCTGGCTGGGCCATGCCGGCCTTACCAGCGAGACCCGCCAGTTTTCCGCCCAGACCCAGGGTCGCGGCGGCATCGGCCAGGCCGGGGTGACCGCCGCGCCCTTTTCCGCCTGGATCGACGACTGGCGGCTGAGCGGAGACCTGAACGGACGCGCCGAGGTTCGGGCCCAGGGTCCGGGCTTCGCCTACCGGCTGAATCTCGCCGCCACCGGCCCGCTGGTGCTCCAGGGCGAAGGCGGGGTGAGTCGCAAATCCGCCAGCGGCCAGGCGTCCTACTACTACAGCCAGCCGTTCTTCCAGGCCCAGGGCGAATTGGAGATCGAAGGCCGGCGCGTGCCGGTCAAGGGCCTGGCCTGGCTGGATCGCGAATGGAGCAGCCAGCACCTGGCCGCGGACCAGCTCGGCTGGGACTGGTTTTCCCTGCACCTGGACGACGGTCGCCAACTGATGCTCTATCGCCTGCGCCAGGCCGACGGCCAGCACTATCTATTCGGCAACCTGATCGGTGCCGACGGCCACAACCAGCCCCTGCATCCCGGCGATATCCGCCTGGCGCCGGAGTCCACCCACAGGGTCGCCGGACGCGAGGTGCCGGTGCGTTGGTCCATCACCCTGCCGGGGCAGCAGCTCGATCTGCATATCGCGGCGGTCAACCCCGATGCCTGGATGGCCCTGGGCACGCCCTACTGGGAAGGTCCGGTAAGGGTGGAGGGCAGCGCCAAGGGGGTGGGCTATCTGGAAATGACGGGGTACTGAAAAAAGCCGCAAAACGCGCCCTGGCCGCCTCTCGCATCGGAACTCCCAGCCCTGCCCTCGCCTCGAATCCCTAACTCCCCCTGCCGCCGCGCAGGGCTCGTTAGCGTGATAACCGAGGTGTGTCGATGAATGTCAAAGAGCTGAATCAGCAGGTCAAGGCCGGCGCGGTCAAGGAAGTCAACCTGGTGTCCATGGAAGGCGGCTCCTACGTCATCCATGCCTTGGTGGAAGGCACCTCGGTACCGGTCGCCGATGACAAGGGCGCGACCCTGCACGTGGCCTCGGTGGAAGAAGCCCGGCGTATCCTCGACGACGTCAAGGGGGTGCGCCTGTTCATCGCCCAGCCAGCGGTCTATGAAGAGATGGTCGGCCAGCCGGTGAGCGAGACCGATTCCCGCGAAGAGATCCCGCTGCGCTCGAAGATCGAGAATCGCTGAGCCGCACTCCTCCGCCGTCGCCGGCTACCGACGGCGACGCCGCCCCGTCATGACCCGGATCTCCCCGACCGGTGTCATCTTCCAACGATCTGGCCATGGCACGTACTCGCTCAGTACCAATTGTTATATTATAACAATTTCAAGTTCACCTGAGGATAATGCCATGTCCGTTGCCAGTCCTGCCCACGCGCCTGCTCGCTCCAACGAAGAGATCGCCTGCCTCGCCGGCGCCAAGGCTGCCCTGCACACCTGGGCGGCGCCCGTCGCCACCCGCGAGGTGGAAGCCATTCTTGCGCTCTATGCGCCCGACGCCATCCTGGTGCCGACGCTTTCCAACGAGCTGCGGGACTGCGAGGACAGCCGGCGGGAATATTTCCGCAATTTCCTCGCCAATGAGGGGCTGGTGTGCGACGTGGAGATCTTCAAGAAGAGGGTCGGCAGCAAACTCAGCACCGTGGTGGTCGGCGGCCTCTATGTCTTCCACTATCGCGATGGCGAGCAGGTCATCAGTGTGCCCGCACGCTTTCTCTTCACCTTCGAGCAGATCGACGGCCGCTGGCTGATCACCGGCCACCATTCCTCTCGAGAGGCCTGATCCAGAGCGGTTGCATTTTGTAAAACTGCAAGCCTTGCCGAATGTGCGCGAGTTCGAAATCCTGTCCTGGTGACCCGGGCCCCTCTGACGGTATGTACCGCCATGTCGAGTCATAGTCTTGAAACTTGACTAAGGAGGGGCTCATGAACGCCCTGCATGCATTCTTCTTCGCCGACTTCCTCGGCACCGCCACCTGGATGTGGCTGACCTTCTTCGCCGTCGTCATCGCCCTGCTGGCCTTCGACCTGGGTGTCCTCCACAAGGAGAACAAGCCCATCGAGGTCAAGGAAAGCCTGCTGCTGTCCGCGGGCTACATCACCGCGGGCCTGCTGTTCGCCCTCTTCGTCTGGCAGCTCAAGGGCGCCGATGCCAGCCTCGACTACGTCACCGGGTTCCTGATCGAGAAGTCGCTGTCCATGGACAACGTCTTCCTCATGGCGGTGATCTTCGGCTTCTTCGCCATCCCGCGGGAATACCAGCACCGGGTGCTGTTCTGGGGCATCCTCGGGGTGATCGTGCTGCGCGCCATCATGATCGGCCTGGGCGCCGCCCTGATCCACCAGTTCGACTGGATCCTCTACGTCTTTGGCGCCTTCCTGGTGATCACCGGGGTCAAGATGCTGTTCGCCAAGGTGGACGAAGAGCCCAAGCTCGACGACAACGTCTTCATCAAATTCCTGCGCAAGAAGCTGCGCGTGACCGACGAGCTGCACGGCCAGCATTTCTTCGTGCGCCAGCCCGATGCCAGCGGCAAGACGGTGCTCTGGGTGACGCCGATGTTCCTGGCGCTGATCGTGATCGAGTGCGCCGACCTGGTGTTCGCGGTGGACAGCGTGCCGGCGATCTTCGCCATCACCCAGGATCCCTTCATCGTCTACACCTCCAACGTCTTCGCCATCCTTGGCCTGCGCGCCCTGTACTTCGCCCTGGCGGCGATGATCCATCGCTTCGCCTATCTCAAGTACGCCCTGGCGCTGGTGCTGGTGTTCATCGGCTGCAAGATCTTCCTGGTGGGCATCATCGGCAAGATCCCCCCGGCGATCTCCCTGAGCGTGACCCTGGGCCTGCTGGCCGGTGGCGTGCTGGTGTCGCTGTACAAGACCCGCAGCGAGGCCAAGCCCACCGCTGCCGGTCATGAGCCGCGCGACTCCCTGAACAGGCCTTCGTGAAGGAGCGGACGACCATGACTACCAGAGCCATCCTCGGACTCGCCGGCATTCTCCTGCTACTTGGTCTCGGCGGTTGCGACAGTGCCGAGAAGGCCGCGGACAGCTTCGCCACCAAGGTGGAGGAAGCCGCTCGCGAACAGGCGCGGGAAACCCTCGGCGGGACCCTCGACGAGCTGAACAAGAAGGTCGACGAGGCCCAGAATCAGGGCCGCGCCTGGCTGGATCAGCATCGGCCGAAGTCGGAAAAGGAAGAGGCGGCACCGCCCAGGGCCAACCGGCCGGTGGAGGGGTGGAGACCTGAGAGAGGGATCGCCCTGGCGGCAATCCTGGAATCACGGCGGACCTCAACGTCTCTTGATCGCGGCCATGGCGGTCCGCCGATGCAGCCGCTCCTACGGCCAACCTGAAGGGTTGGAGCACTGCCCTAACCGCAGTACAGGGTAGGTTGGGTTGAGACGGCCTCGTCGTCGAAGGCCAACATGGTCGACGCTCTGAAGCGTGACCTGTAGGAGCGGCCCATGGCCGCGATTACCATCAACGGCACCACATGGCATCGTAGCGTGGAAAACGGCGTAGCCTTTTCCACCGGGGCTTCGTGGCGAAGGCACCCTCACCCCAACCCTCTCCGAGGGGAGAGGGAGCTATCCGGGCGGGCATTCATCTCCATCGGCACCGGCACGCCCGCGATCCGCCGCCATTGCCCAGTCCACAGGCGCGGGCCAAGGCCACGATGGAGACAGGACGTTACCTCTGTCCTACGCTAATACACCGCCAGGATCTCCTGCCGGTGCACCTTGCCTTCCACCGTCACCGCCACCTCATCGCCCTCCTCCCGCCCCAGCAATGCCTGACCCAAGGGTGCGCGGGGCGAGATCACCAGGACATCGTGGCCATCCAGCCTGACCTTGAGTCCCGCTGCATCCGGGCCGAGGAACATCCAGCGGCTGGCCGTCGCGGTGGTCAACTCGACCAGGGCACCGACGCGAATGCCGTCGTTCATGGCCACGGGTGTCAGCGCCCGGTAGGCCGCCAGGGCCAGCTCGATCTCGTGCAGGCGACGGCGTTGGCCATCCGCCAGATAGGCCGCTTCCAGACCGCGGGTGTCGTACTTGTTCTCGGCCTTGCTTTCGCTGTGGGTGGCCGCCTCGTGGCTGGCCGCCAGTTGCTGGCTGATGACCTCGCGGTCGGCTTCCAGGGCCTGAAGAATGAGGGGAAGCAGTCGCGCTTTGTCCATGAACCGGTCGCCGGAGCAAAGGGTGCGAGCCTAAGGCCAAAACTCGCTCGCTGCCAGTCCCCGGAGAACGTCCGTCCGGCCATTAGAACCCGCACGCGGGCCACCGGTCAGTACAAGGCAGAATGTAACAGGGCATAACAGATGCACACTCGTACCGGACTTACCTTGCTGGCTCGCGGCGGCTACGCCGCTCGTGGCCTCGTCTATCTCATCATCGGCGTCCTGGCGCTGCTCGCCGCACGCGGCTCCGGCCAGCCGGCGGACAGCCACGACAGCCTGGAAGCCCTGCTCGCCCAGCCCTTCGGGCACTTTCTGGTCGGCCTGGTGGTGGTCGGTCTGATCGCCTTCGCGGCCTGGCGTATTCTCCAGGCCATCCGCGATGTCGATGACCATGGCAGCAAGCCCAAGGGCCTGGTGATCCGCGCCGGCCTGCTGGTGGGCGGCATCACCTATGGCGCACTGGCCTTCTTCGCCCTGGGGCTGCTGATCAGCGGTCTGCGCCAGAGCGGTGGTTCGGGTGGGGAAACCAACGACCTGCTGCAGATGATCCTCGGCTGGCGCTATTCCAATCTGCTGGTCTACGTCGCCGCACTGATCCCCCTGGGGGTGGGCCTCGCCCATTTCGTGAAGGGCTGGAAGGCCAGCTTCGAGCGTTATCTCGAAGCCAGTCCCGAACAGCTGCGCATGATTCGGCCCATCGGTCGCTTCGGCCTGATCGCTCGGGGCGTGGCCTTCGTCGAGATCGCCGTCCTGCTGGTGGTCAGCGGTTCGCGCTACCAGGCGCTGCATCCGCCGGGCATGAAGGACGCCCTGAACGGCCTGCAGAATCTGCCCTTCGGCGGACTGGTGCTGTCGGTGGTAGGCCTGGGCCTGATTGCCTTTGCCTTCTACAGCTTCGCGGAAGCCTGGTGGCGGCGTATCGAGATGGACCTGCCGGATGTGGGCGGCTCGCTGCGCCAGGTGCTGCCGCGCTAGGCCCGCATTAGACGTTCATACATCGCGCGCCAGTGGCTGGGTGGCTCCCCGTCCGGAACACCTAGTAGTCGTCTGGACAGTGAACGAAAGACGGGCGGCGGGCGCCAACCCATGCCGGGAGACGCTCCGCCACGCGGCCAGCCGTACCACCAGGTTGCCGCCCAGACAGCGCGGCTCAGAGATCTACGGACGATCGCTCGAACATCTTCCGAGCGGCGCCGCCGATGGAGGACCGCTAGGCCTCCACCTGGCTCCACTGCTTGTTCAGCCGCTTGTCCGACACCGGCATCCGCGTGCCCAGCTGCTGGGCCCAGAGCGACACCCGATACTCTTCCAGCATCCAGCGATAGAGCTCTAGGTTGGCGTCGCGCTTGCCCTCCTGACCATGCTTGGCGGCGCGGGCGCGATACTGCTCCCAGAGTCCGGCCAGCTCGCCGCTCCAGACGCGATCGCGCTGCACCTGGCCGCCGAGCTTGTCGAAGCGCTGCTCGATGGCCTTCAGGTAGCGTGGATACTCCTTGAGCCATTCCAGCGGCGTATCGCGGACGAACCCGGGATAGACCAGGCTACCCAGCTGCGCCTTGATGTCGTTGAGGGCCACCGCCTGGGCCAGGTCGATGCGACCCTTGAATTTCTTCTGCAGGCCATGCCAGAGCTTGAGGATCTCCAGGGTCAGGCGCGCGATGCGTTCCGCCTGCTCGGTCCAGCCCGCCTTGCGCCGTTCGGCCAGCGAGGCCAGGCCGGCGCCATCGCGGGGCAGCTCGGCGTCGTCGGCGAGGATGGTGGCGTCCAGGCTGGCCAGCAGGATGTCTTCCACCAGGGCCTCCGGCCGGCCCAGTTCGCGGTGCAGCAGGCCCAGCTCGGTGAGCCCGGGCAACTTGCCGCGCAGGAACTTGGCCTGTTCCGCCAGTTGCTGCAGCAGCAGTCGCTGCAGGGCGCGGCGGTGCTGGTAGCGGGCTTCGGCCTGGGTGGCGAAGCGGCCTTCGCGCACCGTGCCCTGCTCGTCCACCAGCGCCGGATAGACCGTCATGGAAAGGCCGGCCACCTGCTGCTGGGTCTTGGCCGCCACCTCGGCGAAGGCCTTGGCCTCCACCGGGCGCTGCTCCTGGCGCTTCTGCGTCGGCAGCGCCAGGGCCGCCTGGCTTTCCTGGGCGAAGCGCGCCGTCACCTCGGCCAGGTCGCGGCCCTCGCCCAGCGGCTTGCCCTGGGCATCGACCACCTCGAGATTCATGCGCAGGTGCGGATCCAGGCCGGCTTCGGCCTCTGGCCAGGCGTCGTCGGGGATGCGGGCGCCGGTCATGCGCTGCAATTCGCGCCCCAGCGCCTCGTGCAGCGAGCCCTCGCCGAAGGGGATCTTGTCCAGCGCCGCGCGAACGAAATCCGGCACCGGCACGAAGTTCTTGCGCAGGGCCTTGGGCAGGTTGCGCACCAGGGCCACGCAGCGGTCATAGAGCAACCCCGGCACCAGCCAGTCGAGGCGCTGGGGCGGCAGCTGTGGCAACAGTGGCGCCGGCACCCGCAGGGTGACGCCGTCACGCGGATGGGTCGGGTCGAATTCGTAGGACAGCGGCAGGGTCAACTCGCCCAGGCGCAGGGTGTCCGGATACAGGGCGGCGGTGACCTCGCTGGCTTCGCGGGCGAGGACGTCTTCCTCGCGCATGATCAGCAGATCGGGCTGCTTGGCGCTTTCGCGGCGGTACCAGCTGTCGAAGGTGGCAGTCTGGTAGACGTCCGCCGGCAGACGCGCGGCATAGTAGTCAAACAGGGTTTCCTCGTCGGCGAGGATGTCGCGGCGGCGGGCCTTGGCTTCCAGTTCGTCCAGCCGCTCCAGCAGCGCCCGGTTGGCGGCCAGGCACTTGGCGCGACTGTTGATCTCGCCACGTACCAGGCCTTCGCGGATGAACAACTCGCGGGCAGCGGGCGGATCTACGGGGCCGAAGTGCACCGGGCGACGACCGACCACGATCAGGCCATAGAGGGTGACCTGCTCATAGGCCACCACCTGGCCCCGCTTCTTCTCCCAGTGGGGTTCGAGGTGGGTCTTCTTGACCAGGTGGCCCGCCACCGGCTCGATCCAGTCCGGTTCGATCTTGGCCACCATGCGGGCGAACAGCTTGGTGGTCTCCACCAGCTCCGCGGCCATGATCCAGGTGGGTTTCTTGCGGCCGATGACGCTGCTGGGATGGATCCAGAAGCGCCGCTGGCGCGCGCCCAGGTAGTCGCCATCCTCGCTCTTCTGGCCAATCTGGCTGAGCAGACCGGCGAGAATGGCCTTGTGCAGCGCCGCGTAACCACGGGCGCGTACCGCCGCCTCGCTGGCTTCGGCCTGTTGCTGGGCCTTGGCGTTGACGTGCTTGTCGGTGGTCGGCGCGGGTTTGTGGGTGCCCTCCACGGCTGCTGGCGCTGGACTTTCGGCCTTGCGCACCTGGAGCCCCAGTTCGCGGCACAGCAGGGTCAGCTGGCGATGGGCATCGCGCCACTCGCGCAGCCGCAGGTAGTTGAGGAAGTGCTTGCGGCACCAGCTGCGCAGGGCGTTGGAACCCAGCGCCTGGCGCTGCTCTTCGAAGCCGTGCCAGAGATTGACCAGGGCGGCGAAATCCGAATCCGGGTCCTTCCACTGGGCGTGGGCCTGATCGGCCTGGGTCTGGCGGTCCGCCGGGCGCTCGCGCGGGTCCTGCACGGACAGCGCGCTGGTGACGATCAGCACCTCGGCGAGACTGCCCTGCTCGGTCGCCTCCAGCAGCATGCGCCCCAGCCGCGGATCGACGGGCAGGCGCGCCAGTTGCCGACCCAGGGGCAGCAGGCGGCCTTCGACATCGACCGCCGAAAGTTCCTGCAACAGGGTGAAGCCGTCCTTGATCGCCTTGCCATCCGGCGGCTCGATGAAGGGGAAATCTTCGATGCGACCCAGGCGCAGATGCAGCATCTGCAGGATCACCGCCGCCAGGTTGGTGCGCAGGATTTCCGGATCGGTGAAGGTCGGGCGACCGAGGAAGTCCTCTTCGCTGAAGAGGCGGATGCAGATGCCTGGCTCGACCCGGCCGCAACGACCCTTGCGCTGGTTGGCGCTGGCCTGGGAGATGGCTTCGATGGGCAGTCGCTGGACCTTGGCTCTATAGCTGTAGCGACTGATGCGCGCGGTCCCGCTGTCGATCACGTAGCGGATGCCCGGCACGGTCAGCGAGGTCTCGGCGACGTTGGTGGCCAGCACAATCTTGCGCCCGGGGCGCGGCTGGAAGATCTTCTGCTGCTCGGCCGGGGTCAGCCGCGCATAGAGCGGCAGCACCTCGGTGAATTTCAGCTGGACCTTGCGCAGGACCTCGGCGCAATCGCGGATCTCGCGCTCGCCGGGCAGGAACACCAGCACATCGCCCGGGCGCTGACCGACGCTGCGCTCGTGGGCCTCGATCTCGTCCAGCGCCTGGAGGATGCCCTGGTCCACCGAGAGATCGTCCACCAGCCGTTCGCCGTCTTCATCCACCTCGGCGCTGAGCGGGCGGTACCAGGTCTCCACGGGATAGGTCCGCCCGGACACCTCGACGATGGGTGCGCCGTCGAAGTGCCTGGAGAAGCGCTCCAGATCGATGGTGGCCGAGGTGATGATCAGCTTGAGATCGGGACGACGCGGCAGCAGGGTCTTGAGAAAGCCCAGCAGGAAGTCGATGTTGAGACTGCGCTCGTGGGCCTCGTCGACGATGATCGTGTCGTAGCGCTCGAGAAAGCGGTCGTGCTGGGTTTCGGCCAGCAGGATGCCATCGGTCATCAGCTTGATCAGGGTGGCATCGGTGCTCTGATCCTCGAACCGCACCTGATAGCCCACCAGTTCGCCCAGCGGCGAACCCAGTTCCTCCGCCACCCGGGCGCCCACGCTGCGCGCCGCCAGCCGGCGCGGCTGGGTGTGGCCGATCAGTCCCTGCACACCCCTGCCCAGTTCCAGACAGATCTTGGGCAGCTGGGTGGTCTTGCCCGAACCGGTCTCGCCGGCGATCACCACCACCTGATGGGCGGCGATGGCGCGCTTGATCTCCTCGCGCTTGGCGGCGATTGGCAGGGCGTCGTCGTAGCGGATGCGCGGCACGCTGGCACGCCGCGCCTCGACCTTGGCACAGGACGCCTGGAAACGCTCCAGCCACTGGGCTTCGCGAGTCGGATCAGGTTGTTTCTGCAGGGCCTGGAGCTGGCGCCGCAGGCGATGGCGATCGGCGTTGAAGGCCTGATCCAGGTTGGCGGCGAGACGGGCAACGGAGGGGGTATCGGTCATGAAACTCTTTCGACGGCGGTCGCTTGGACCGGTAAGTGTAAAAGAGTTGGGGGGTGCGGCGGGGCTTTACAAGAACGGCGGGTGGAAAACCGCCGGGTTGCCGGCCCCTGCGCGACGCCTGGTCGCGCAGGGGCGGTAGCGCATTAGCGCTTGGCCTGGACGCTGGCCACGTTCAGTTTGGCCGGCGGCGTGCGCAGGGCCATGTCCAGGGACTGCAGGGCCTTCCAGGCGTCCTGTTGCAGATCGGCGGGATCGGCGTGATCGAACTTGATCTTTTCGCCGGCGGCCGGCAGCGGCGGACGGGTGCCGTAGATCAGCGCATAGAAGACCGAGGCGGTCAGGTAGGTGCCGGTAAAGGACGGATGGCTGCCGTCGGGCAGGAACAGCCCCGGCTGCGGCTGATCGGCCAGGGCCTTCTGCCAGGCCTGGCCCACCGGGGCCAGCAGTGCGCCGGTCTCCTTGGCCAGGGGGGTGTAGACGCTGTCCAGCTGCGCCTGCATGGTCGGGTTGTTCTGCCGGGCCCAGGTCAGGTACAGGATCGGCTGGGCGCCGTCCTTGCGCGCCAGATCGGCGATCAGGCGTACGTACTGACGGGTGAGGTCCGGATTCTTCACCGGCATCATGCTGTGATCCTGGATCACCACGTAGTCGTAGTTGGCCTTGGCCAGCTCGTCCTGCACGTCGTGGCGCTTCCAGTGTTCCTCGAGGCTGGCGCCGCTGAAGGTTACATGCTTGACGTCCAGCGGACGCGACTGACCAGCCTCGACGGACATTTGACGGACCATTGCCGGCAGATCGTTGACGAAGGTGTAGCTGTTGCCCACGAACAGGACGCGGATGGGTTCACCGGCCTGGACCTGACCGAGCACGCTGGAGCCCAGCAGGAAGAGGCCCAGCACGGCCTGGCGTACGCTAATTCGCATGGTGTGTCCTCAAGGAAAGAGGTCGGAGAGATGACGGCAAAATGCCGCCTGCGGTTTATACCCGAACCTCTTGCGAAAACCATGCTTGGAAACCAGCGGCACCGCTACCAGTCGACGAGAGGTAGCGGCGCAGGGGACGTAGCGACGTCCTGTTACGCCTTCTTGAGTTCGGCGTCACGCAGTTCACGACGCAGGATCTTGCCGACGTTGGTGGTCGGCAGGCTATCGCGGAATTCCACCAGTTTGGGTCGCTTATAGCCGGTGACGTTGTCGTGCATGTGCTTGAGCACCTGCTCGGTGGTCAGGGACGCACCGGGCTTGGGCACCACGAATACCTTGATCTTCTCCCCCGCCACCTCGTCGGGAATGCCGATAGCCGCGCACTGCATCACCCCGGGCAGCTGGGAGAGCACCTCTTCCAGCTCGTTGGGATAGACGTTGAAGCCGGACACCAGAATCATGTCCTTCTTGCGATCGACAATGCGCAGGTAACCATCCGGCTCGATCACGGCGATGTCGCCGGTACGCAGCCAGCCCTCGGCATCCAGCACCTCGGCGGTGGCCTCGGGTCTCAGCCAGTAGCCTTTCATGACCTGGGGGCCCTTGACGCACAACTCGCCGGGGGTGTCGAAGCCCTGGGCCACGCCATCGGCATCCACCACCTTGCAGTCGGTGCCCGGCACCGGCATGCCGATGGTGCCCAGCCGGCGACGCTCCAGCGGATTGAAGCTCACCACCGGACTGGTCTCGGTCATGCCGTAGCCTTCGCAGATGCCGCAGCCGGTGACCTCTTCCCAGCGCAGGGCCACGGATTGCTGCAGCGCCATGCCGCCGGAAAAGGTCACCTTGAGCTGGGAGAAATCCAGCTGGCGGAAATCCTCGCTGTTGCACAGGGCGGCGAACAGGGTGTTGAGACCGACGAAGCCGTTGAAGCGCCACTGCCTGAGTTCCTTGACCAGCGCCGGCAGGTCGCGCGGATTGGTGATCAGGACATTGTGGTTGCCCTGGATCAGCATGGCCATGCAGTGAATGGTGAAGGCATAGATGTGGTAGAGCGGCAGCGGCGCGATCATGACCTGGGCACCGCCGCCCAGGTACTTGGTCATCAGCACCTGGCACTGCAGCATGTTGGCCACCAGATTGCGGTGCGTCAGCATGGCGCCCTTGGCGATGCCGGTGGTGCCGCCGGTGTACTGCAGCACGGCGACGTCCTCCGCCGCAGGGTCGGCGTCGACGAAATCGACGTGCTCGCCCTTGGTCATGGCATCGACGAAGCGGATGGAATGGGGAATGCGATAGGCCGGCACCATCTTCTTGACATGGCGGACCACGGCGTTGACCAGCAGGCGCTTGAAGGTCGGCAGCAGGTCACCAACCTCGGTGATGATGACGTGGCGGATATCGGTCTGCGGCAGCACCTGTTCGGCCAGGTGCGCCATGTTGGCCAGGCAGACCAGCGCCCGGGCGCCGGAATCCTTGAACTGGTGCTGCATCTCGCGGGCGGTATAGAGGGGGTTGGTGTTGACCACCACCAGGCCGGCGCGCATGGCGCCAAAGACCACCACCGGGTACTGCAGCACGTTGGGCATCTGCACGGCGATGCGATCGCCGGGTTGCAGGTCGGTGTGCTTTTGCAGATAGGCGGCGAACTGGCCGGACAATTCATAGAGTTCGCGGTAGCTCAGCGTCCGCCCCAGATTGCTGAACGCCGGGCGCTCGGCGTAGGTCTGGCAGGCCTCGCGAAATACCGCCAGGACGTTGCGATAACGGTCCAGGTCTATGTCTGTCTGGATGCCCTCGGGATATTTGTCACTCCAGAAATTCGGCATCATGCAGCCCGCTCCCGCTCTATGGTTATTGTTCGTTGGCGTGCCGTGATCAGCGCTGAACCGGCCCTGCGAGCCTAGCAGCTTTGCCTAGCCCGCAACAGCATCAATATCCGCCCTTGACGTCACTTAATGACCATATGATCAATTACGGTCACGCTCTCTGCCGGCTTTTCCGGGAGGTGATTAGCCTCTGGCGGCGAGGCTGGGTAGAATGCCCGGCTTCGCGGCGTCCGCCGCCTTGTCACAGCTGCCGGAGCGCTTCATGAGCCTGACCGAAAACATCCCTTATGAAGCCCTCGAAATCGGCCAGAAGGTGACCGTGACCCGTACTATCGAGGAGCGCGACGTGCTGCTGTTCGCCGCCGTCTCCGGCGACTGCAACCCGCTGCACTTGGACCCTGAATTCGCCGCCAAGACGCTGTTTCGCGAGCCCATCGCCCACGGCATGCTCAGTGGCGCCCTGATCAGCGCCGCAGTGGCCTGCAACCTGCCGGGACCGGGCACCCTCTATGTCGACCAGACCATGACCTTCGAAAAGCCGGTCAAGCTGGGCGATACCCTGACGGTGGAAATCGAGGTGCTGGAAAAGCTGCCGAAGTTTCGCGTGAACCTGGCTACCCGGGTGTTCAACCAGCATGGGGACAAGGTCGTCGACGGCGTCGCCAAGGTGGTCGCGCCGCGTAAGCCGGTGCAGGTGCAACAGGTGGAACTGCCCCCCGTCACCGTCGGCTGAACCACCCTTCCCCGCGTCAACTCAGATCGGCCAGGCCTCGTTGCAGCGGGGCTTGCAGACTGAACTCGCTGAACGCCACTTCCATGCCGCCGCGCTCCGGGGTGCCACAGACCGGGCCGACCCGGTATTCCGCGGCGGCTGGCAGGCTGGCCAGGCGCAGCAGCGGCCAGCGCTGACCGTCGAACGAGGTCTGGACCCGCAGGGTACCCTGGGTCAGGGTGACCCTCAGCCACACCTCCTCTCGCTCACCCAGCGGTGCGCCCACGGCCAGATCCGAGCGTCCCAGGGTCAGGACGCTGAGCAGCTGGGGGGTATCGTCGAAGTAGCCGATGCCGACGCGCAGCCACTGCTGCTCATCGATCCGCACCATCAGCCCGGCGTGGTCGCCCTGGTTCTTGCAGCGCGCCGCCACCCGCAGCTGGGCGGTGAAGCCACTGGTGACCCGGGCGCCGAAGAAGTGGCCGCTGTGGCGCTCGGCGCCGTCGTGGGTCTGACGCCAGAAGTCACTGTGGCGATCGGTGATGACCCGCAGCCGCTCGGGCTCGGCCAGCCAGGTCTCGGGTTCATTGATCCATTGGCAGATGTCGAACATGGGGCTCTCCTCGCGTGCTCGCGCTTGGAGTCCCGCCTGCCCCGCAAGTTCGTCTAGACCCCACCTTTGAGAATGGCGGCGGCGATCTGGCCGAGGCCGATTTCCTGCTCCACCGCGCCGAGCTTCATGGCTTCCTTGGGCATGCCGTAGACCACGCAACTGTCTTCGTCCTGGCCGAGGGTCCGGCCGCCGACGTCACGCAGCTCCTTGAGGCCGCGGGCGCCGTCATCGCCCATGCCGGTCATGATGATACCCAGGGCATTGCTGCCGGCGGCCCGCGCCACCGAGCGGAACAGCACATCCACCGAGGGGCGATGGCGACTCACCGGCGGACCGTCGACCACGTCCACCTGATACTGGGCACCACTGCGCTTGAGCAGCATGTGGCGACCGCCCGGGGCGATCAGCACCCGCCCCGGCAGGACCCGATCGCCATGCCGGGCTTCGCGCACCTCCAGCTCGCAGAGGCGATCCAGGCGCTCGGCGAAGGCGGCGGTGAAGCGCTCGGGCATGTGCTGGACCACGACGATGCCCGGGCAGACCCGTGGCAGTGAGGTCAGCACCGCTTCCAGGGCCTGGGTCCCGCCGGTGGAGGTACCCAGGGCGACGATGCGCTCGGTGGTGCGCGCCATGGCCGGGCTGCCGCCGGCCGGCAGGATGGCGTCGGCGCTGAGCTTGGGCGTCGGCACCACCGGCACGCCACGGGGCGCCAGGCGCTTGAGATTGGCCCGGGCGGCGGCCTTGACCGCGCTGGTGAGGTCGTCCGAGGCGTCCTTGAGGAACTGCTTGAGATTGGCCTGGGGCTTGGTGACGATGCTGACCGCCCCGGCGGCCATGGCCTGCAGGGTGGTGGCGGCGCCCTTCTCGGTCAGGGTCGAGCAGATCACCACCGGGGTCGGACGCTCGGCCATGATCTTCTTGAGAAAGGTGATGCCGTCCATGCGTGGCATCTCCACGTCCAGCACGATGACGTCGGGCCACTGCTTGCGCATCTTGTCCTGGGCGAACACCGGGTCGGCGGCGACCCCCAGCACCTCGATGGCCGGATCCTCCGCGAGACTCTGGGCGAGCACCTGCCGCACCACGGCGGAGTCGTCGACGATAAGGACCTTGATCTTGTTCATGGAGTAATTCTCGTAAGCGGCGGAACATAGGGTAGCTCCACCTGTTGCATGAGCACCCGGCCGTCGACGAGGTCCAGGGACAGTTTGCGATGGCCGGCGCCGCGGACATGGGTCCGCACCGAATGGATACCGGCCTGGGCCAGCTGCGCCAGCGCCGCCTCGACGTTGACGTCGCCGATGCTGCGGACGCGATCGCGCAGGAGCTGGGGAAACATGTTGCCGCCGCCGTAGAGGTGCACCTGGTAACCGGGCAGATCACCGCCGTGGCGGGCGATCGCCCCCAGCAGCAGCTGCAGGGATTCGTCGACATAGTGACCGTCGGCGGGCGCGCCGGGCACGGCGCGCTGGCGCGTGGGCAACAGCGCATGGGTCATGCCGCCGAGACGGCGCCGCGGGTGCCAGAAGACGAAGGACACGCAGGAGCCCAGGATGGTCCGGATCCGCACCTCGCCCTGGCCGAAATACCATTCGCCTGGACGCAGAAACAGCTCCGGCGCGGCTGCCATGGCTAGAGCGGACGTTGATAGATGGAAGGACTGACCATTTTCAGGGCGTCGGTCACCCCATTGAGGCTCTCGGAATGACTGACGAAGAAGTAGCCACCGGGTCGCAGGTGGCGGACCAGGCGGGCCACCACCTGGCGCTTGGTGGGCACGTCGAAGTAGATCATCACGTTGCGCAGGAAGATGATGTCGAAGGTGCCCAGCTCCGGCAGCGAATTGTTCAGATTGATCTGGCGAAAGGCGATCCGCGCGGTCAGGCGCGGATCCACCAGAAAGGTGCCGTCGTTGTCGCCCACGCCCTTGAAGCAATAGCGCCGCAACAGCGCCGGCGGGATGTTCTCGGCTTCGGCGAGCGGATACTGGGCATTGCGCGCCTTGGCCAGCACCCGGGTGCTGAGGTCGGAGGCGACGATTTCCCAGGGCCGCTCGCCCAGTCCTTCGGCCAGGGTCATGGCCAGCGTATAGGGCTCCTCGCCCGAGGAGCAGGCGCCGCTCCACAGCCGCAGCGGCTGGCGCCTTTCCCAGTTCGGCAGCACCTGCTCGCGCAGGAAGTCGAAGTGCTTGGGCTCGCGAAAGAAATAGGTTTCGTTGGTGGTCAGCAGATCGACCGCCATCTGGCATTCCGCCTGGTCGCGCTGGATCAGCTGGAAATAGGCGTCGTAGCTGGGCGTGCCGCGCTGGCGCACGCGCTTGGCCAGGCGACCGCTCACCAGCGGGCGCTTGGCATCGGACATGCTGATGCCGGCGACCCGGAAGATGAAGCTGCGAAACTGGCGGAATTCGCTGTCGGTCAGCGCGGGGAGTTCCATGGTTCGCGACTCAGGCAGCCGTCATGGCGGCGAGCTGGGCGAGATCGTCTGCGCCCAGCACCCGATCCATGTCGAGCAGGATGACGAAACCGGCACCCTGCTTGGCCATGCCGAGGATGAAATCGGTGCGGATCGAAGCGCCGAAGCGCGGCGCCGGCTCGATGCCGTCGGCGCCGATCTCCAGCACCTCGCAGACCGCGTCCACCACGATGCCGAACACCTGGGGGCCACCGTCGACCTGGATCTCCAGCACCACGATGCAGCTGCGGCGGGAGGTCTCGGTCACCTCGTTGCGAAAGCGCACGCCGAGGTCCATGACCGGCACGGCGGCGCCGCGCAGGTTGATGACGCCACGGATGGCCGGCGGCAGCATGGGCACCGTGGTGACCGCGCCGTACTCGATGATCTCCCGCACGCAGCCGGTGTTCACGCCGTAGAGGTCACCGGCGAGCTGAAAGGTCAGAAACTGGCGCAATAGCATCAGGCTTGCTCCTCGAAACGGGCGAAACCGGCCGGCACGCTGCCACGGGGCGCGCGACGGGGCGAGTCGATCAGCGCCGAGGCGCGCTCGGCCAGGCTCGACCCCGAGCGCTTGGCGCCGGGACGGGCGACCTGCTGGGCCACCGGCGAACCGCTCAGGGTGAAGTATTCCATCATCTGCTGGAGCTGCTCGGCCTGGCCGCTCATCTCCTCCGCGGTGGCGGCCAGCTCTTCGGACGCCGAGGCGTTCTGCTGGGTGATCTGGCTCAGTTGCAGCATGGCGCCATTGATCTGCTCGACCCCGGCGCTCTGCTCTTCGGAGGCCGCGGTGATTTCCTGCACCAGGTCGGAGGTCTTGTTGATGGAGGGCACCATCTCGGCCAGCAGCGATCCGGCGCGCTCGGCCAGGGCCACACTGCTCTTGGCCACGGTGCCGATTTC
>NZ_JAQYZY010000053.1:0-2128 GCF_028640825.1 Pseudomonas sp. LA5 | reverse complement strand
CCGGCCATGCCGTCGGTGACCTTGGCGTTCTCGGTGTTCTGGGCGATGGAAGCCGACATCTCCTCGATGCTGGCGCTGGTCTCCTCGACGGAGGCGGCCTGCTCGGTGCTGGCCTGGCTCATGCTCTGGGCAGTGGCCGAGACCTCTTCCGAGGCGCTGGCCAGGCCATCGGCCGAGCTGCGCACGTCGCTGATGATCTGCGCCAGGGTGGTGGTCATGGTACGCACGGAGGCCAGCATGCTGGTGGTGTCGCCTTCGCGGGTCGCCACCTCGACACTCAGGTCGCCGCGGGCGACGCGCTGCACCACCTCGGCGGCATAGGCCGGTTCGCCACCCAGCTGCCGGATCAGGCTGCGGGTGATCAGATAGCCGAGCAGGACGGCGATCAGGGTCGCCACCGCGCCAATCACCAGCATCAGGTTGCGGGCATCGACGTAGGCGTCGGTCGCCGCTTCACCGGCTTCCTGCATGCGCTGGGCCTGCAGATCGTTCAGGGCGCCGAGGGCGGCGACCAGCTCGTTGTTGTTGGGCGCGAAGACATTCAGCAGATAGTCCCGGGCCTGGCCACGGTCGGTGTCGAGCAGGCGAAAGAATTCGCCGTACTTGTCCTGCAGGCGCTGACGCGCGTCCGTGGCAGCGGCCAGCTTCTGCTTGCCATCCTCACTGACGATCTTCTTTTGCAGATCGGCGAGTATCTCTGCGTTGCCGGAGCGGACCTTGGCGATGTCTTCCTTGGTCTTGGCCAGGGCGCGCTCATCGTCCAGCAGCAGCAGGTTGCGCATCAGGCGGCCGCTGTCCAGGGTGTTACGCACCAGGGTGTTGGCCTGGACGGTCATGGGGAAACGGAATTTCGACATGTTGTCGGCCGAGTCCTTCATGGTGCCCATGTTCAGCAGGGCGACACCCATGACCAGCAGCAGCATCAGGATGGCAGCCCCGAAGCCGATCGCCAGCTTGGTCGAGACGCGAAGTGTGTTCAGCATGGTGGAAGCGCCTCCGGCGCCGATTGAAACTGCTTCGTTTAAGAGGCGCCGGTTACCGTCGCCCATGGCAATGCGGGGTCTTTCAGCTGGCGGCCTGGGCCAGGTTCGCCAGTTCCTGTACGTCGAGGACCTGGGCCACGTCGAGCAGGGTCAGGAAGCCGTCTTCGGACTTGACCATGCCGGCGATGAAGTGCGGCGCCAGGCGACTGCCAAAGGCCGGCGCCGGACGGATGTCCGCCGCGGCGATTTCCAGCACCTCGCTCACCGCATCCACCACCACGCCCAGCACCTGGGTGTCTTCGTCGGCGCACACTTCCAGGATCACGATGCAGGTCCGCGGGCCGACCCGGGTCGGTCGGCCGCCGAAGCGGGCCTCCAGATCCACCACCGGGACCACCGCGCCGCGCAGATTGATCACCCCACGAATGCAGGCCGGCATCAGCGGGACCTGGGTCAGTTGGCCGAACTCGATGATCTCGCGCACCGCGAGGGTATCCACCGCATAGGTCTCACCGTCGACCACGAAGGTCAGGTGCTGATGGCCAAGGTGTTCGTGGGCGATGTCGCCAAGGGTCAGGGCAGTCATGAAGCCATTACTCCGGGAAGCGGACGTAACCGTCCGGCAGGCCGCCCGCGGCCATCTGGGGACGACGCAGGGTCGGCTGGGCCGTACGGCTCGCGGCCGGGCGCGTCTGCTCGATGGCACGCTCCAGGTCCTGGACCGCACGACCATCGCCGGTGTGGAAGAAGCCCATCAGGCGCTGCAGCTGCTCGGCCTGACCGCTCATTTCTTCGGCGGTCGCGGCCAGCTCTTCCGAGGCCGAGGCGTTCTGTTGGGTGATCTGGTTGAGTTGCAGCATGGCGCTATTGATCTGAGTGACTCCGCTACTCTGTTCTTCGGACGCCGCGGCGATTTCCTGTACCAGATCGGAGGTCTTGCTGATGGACGGTACCATTTCGTCGAGCAGTGACCCGGCGCGCTCGGCCAGGGCCACACTGCTCTTGGCCACGGTGCCGATTTCCTGGGCGGCGACCTGGCTGCGTTCGGCCAGCTTGCGCACCTCGGCGGCCACCACGGCGAAGCCTTTGCCGTGCTCGCCGGCGCGGGCGGCTTCGATGGCGGCGTTGAGCGCCAGCAGGTTGGT